>JAUYTA010000161.1 GCA_030695265.1 Bacteroidota bacterium | reverse complement strand
TTCCTGTATAAAACCGATGGCATTTTTTCCGATCTCATCAAATAAATTCCGGTTGTTGATCAAACGTGAAATTGATTCTACAAACTGATCCGCATCATTTGCTATCATTATATTATGGCCGTTTTCGGTAGGAATTCCCTCTGTTCCGATATCTGTTGTAACAATCGGTTTGCCCAATGCCATACCTTCAATAATTTTGATCCGCATACCACTTCCGGAGAAAAGCGGAACCACCATTATTGCCTTCGAATTTATAAAATCGTACGCATCGTTTATTTCGCCAAGGTACACAACTCCGTTAAGTTTAATCCTGCGTTCGAGCCATTCGGGTGCATTTCTTCCGGCGAGATAAAACTTCAGATCCGGATTTTCTGCGTGAATGCGTGGCCAGCAATGATCAAAGAACCAGACCAATCCTTCCTGATTGGGTGCCCAGTCAAGCGCTCCGATGTGGAACAGCGACGGAAATTCAAGTTTTTTGGCTGTTGGCACCAGTGATGCGAAATCAATACCGGTTTGGGAAGTGTGGCGCGGCTTTGAGTTGCCGAGCGAATCAAGAATAATCCCATCGCGATCGGTAATTGGCACCAGTAAATCGTAGGTATTCAGGTAACTTATTTCGAAGCGTTTAATTCGTTTGGAAAGATTGTGCAGGTATTTGGAGCGCCAACCTTTGGATAGTTTTGCCGTCCTGTTCCATATTTCATACTCAATATTGTGGGCCCGATAAACGATCAGGGCATCAGAATATTTACGGATATAAGGAATGTACGGACATAGATACAATCCTTCGAGCTGTATCACATCAAATGTTCTCACCGTTAAAAGCTGAACCAGTTGCTGAATATATTCGTCGGAAATAAATCGTTGGGCATTGTACGGTAAATCAGAAAAAATGAGGTTCAGCGTTGCTTCAACCCAATTGGTGGAAGCGGGAACTTCAACCAGAAAAAAGTCAGCCTGTTTGCGGATAGCAGCAGGCAGCTCATCAATGGCAACGTGATGTTTGGAAGTATTCATGCTCAAGACGGTCACTTCGTGGCCCAGCATCGAAAATCCCTTCATCATGTTCAGACAGGCAATTGCACCGCCGTCTTTTGGAGGCCATGGCACTTTATTCATTAATTGTAGTATTCGCATCAGCTTAAATTTCAGGTTTTTGACGCTTTGAAAATTTCATTTTCAGCAGGTTCTTGAAGAACAATTGATAGCTTTCAATATTCATTATACCCGAATCGGTAGCAGCTTTATAAGTTAACCAGATTCCAAGAGGCAGAAAAACCAGAGAGGCGAACCACATTCCTGACATCATTGACCATGCATCTTCACGCGCAAATTTTTCTCCCGTTATCATTAATATGTAATAGGCAATAAAAAGTAAAATTGAAACTACAACCGGCATACCCAACCCACCTTTCCTGATAATTGCTCCGAGCGGTGCACCGATAAAGAAAAAAATCAGACAAGCTATTGAAAGTGTAAATTTGCGGTGCCACTCCATCGGATAGTTGTTTACCATTTTTTTTCGGGTGTACATTTCATCCATCTGCTGAGTAATCAAATGCGAGTTACTACGCACATTTCCTATGGCTCGCTGGTACAGTTCTTCTTTTTCAAAAGTGCTTAAAGCAGGCAGTATTTTGTCGATGTCAACGATGGTGTCAGCTTTGATCATTGGGTTTACCCGCATCGAATCGAAAGGCATTGCAAGCCACGAGACCTGGCGACTGATATCGGACTGATAATTTAATGAGGTAACGAACCGCCAAAGACGGATTTTATAATCCATAAATAATGAATCTCCCTGATTTTGTAATTGGCTGGTATTCATCATTCTGGCGCCATTGCTAAACAGCTTTTCATCTTTTCTGTTAAACTCAAAATCGCGTAAACTGATGTTGATGACTTCCTTTTTAAATGATTCGCGTCTGAAAGGGTACCGCTTTTCATTGATTGACCTGTTCTCTTTTTGGTCAGCATAACTTTGCCCGTCGAACAAGGTAACCGACATGAATTTTTTATCCTCGGTGATTTCCATCTTTCCTGAATCGGCCACCGTCACATTCAAATTTCCATCATTCGTGGTATGGTTGTAGATCATTACATCATACAACATATTGTTGTATCTTCCTTTGCGTTCCACTTTAATACTGTAGCCCTCCAAATCATTTGAAAAAACACCTTCCTTAATTACCATTTCCGGTTTCTGTTGCTTCACACTATAAAGCAGGGCATAAAATTCCAGATTTGTTTTTGGAAGGATATTGTTTGAAAAATAGAAGGCAATCGAAGTTAGAACCATCGCAACCACAAGAAGAGGCTTCATAATCCGGAACAGTGAAATTCCCGATGCTTTCATGGCCACCAGTTCGTAATTTTCGCCCAGGTTACCAAAGGTCATAATGGATGCAAGAAGCATGGCAAGCGGAAATGCAAGCGGCACAAGTCCGAAAGAAGCATACGTCAATAATTCCAGCACTATTTTCCATTCCAGACCTTTCCCAACCATGTCATCTATGTATTTCCACAGAAATTGCATCAGCAGGATAAACACACAAATAAAAAAGGTCATAAAGAAAGGACCCAAAAAGCTTTTAATGACAAACCGGTGTAATCGCTTCATTCTTTAACTTGCCTAATTAACGAATACAAAACTAAGGTATTTTGAAGAATTAAAAAGAAAAACAGGCTGTTGGGCCTGATTTAATTAATCGGATATTCAGAATTCAACAAATAACACTCAAGAAAGTACGGATATAATATAATGAAGGGTTTTGTTCTGCTATGTCAGTAATCCCGGAAACATTTTACGTCAGGAACCAAGCAATTGTTTTAGTTTGGTAATTTGTGTGTTCCATAGATCAGTTGTTGCATCAATTTCATCTTCCTCAGCAAAATCGGTAATTATAAGCGAAACATCGTTGGTGAGTTCGTCTTGCGTAACATTAAATTCAAAGTAGTTTTCATCCTTTTCCAAATCATCATCCAACCATTCATAACGAACCATTTTATTTTCCTTGTGCATTTTTTTTTCTGCACTCTGATCGGTGTCGCCCCAAATAAATGTAAACAAATTCCCTTTTACACGAACATCATCGGCAAACCATTCAGTAAGTCCTGATGCAGTACTCAGCCTGTTAAAGAATACTTTGGGCGAGCAATTAATAATATATTCCAATTGTAATTTCGATTTCCCAGCCATAGATAATTTGATTTGCTGCAATATATGGAATTAAAAACTAAGATACAAAGTTTGTAAATTTCATACCCATAAAAATAAGCTAATTTTTTTCTTCGCGGATGGTGGGCGAAAAAATAAAGTACTATATTTGCAACCGCAAAAAAGGAGTGATTTGTTCATCTTTGATTGTAAAGTTCAAATTAGTTTAATGGCGAGGTAGCTTCCCGATATATCGGGATTAGAGCGTCCCGATAAAAATCGGGAAGGTCGGCAACTGAAATGCTTTGTAAAGTTCAAATTAGTTTAATGGCGAGGTAGCTTCCCGATATATCGGGATTAGAGCGTCCCGAACAAATTCGGGAAGGTCGGCATCTAGAATGCTTTGTAAAGTTCAAATAAGTTTAATGGCGAGGTAGCTTCCCGATATATCGGGATTAGAGCGTCCCGATAAAAATCGGGAAGGTCGGCGACTGAAAT
>JAUYTA010000156.1 GCA_030695265.1 Bacteroidota bacterium | reverse complement strand
ATTTCAGTTTGTGCAGCAGTTAGTGAAATCCTGATCTTTTCAATCTCACCCTGAAATTTTTTCTCATTCGAAGCCTCCTTTTCCAAATTGGCAATCGTATTTTCAAGTTCTTTTTCCTTTTCATTCAAAATCTTCTGAATGCTTTCAGCAGCCAAAAATGCCTGACTGACTGTCACTTCATCTTTAAAACCGTCCCAACGAAAAAGGGCTATATGATCTGCGATTTTTACTTCCAGCTCCTTGAGTTTCACTGACAACCCGCCAAGATGTTCTGAGTTAAATTTCATCCGGTTGGCTAAATCAGAAAGTTGACTGATATTTTCATTGGCATTCGAAATCGTCTTCTCAATTTCACCTCGCTTTTTCAAGGCTTTCGACAAGGCTTCGGCAACATTTTCAGCGCTTAAAACCGTTGGATGTTGCAGCGAACCACAAAGCGGACAAGCTTCGCCATCGTGCAGGTTCACAGCATATTCTTCCAGTTTTGCCTGCACCCGGTAATGATCCGCTTCTACATCAAGTTCCAAAATCTGCTTTTTCAGGAGTTCAATCATTTCCTTCAAGAACTGAATACCTGTAACGATATCGGCTTCATTTGCCAGTCCGGCAAAAATCGGATCTTTAAACTTTGTTCTTGCCGCTTCGTCAATTGCTTCAATTTCTTTCTTGAATTTTTCAGCTTCAAGTTTCTTCTCCGCGAATTGCTGATTCAGGTTTTTATTATCGACATGCCACGATTTCACCTCGGATAACATGACCAAATCAGGAAGCCGCGACTTTTCAGCTTTCAGCAGAAGTTCCAGTTTATCTTTTTCAAGTTTCAGCTTAGCTGAATTTTCGATGGTTTTATCAAGAATCAGCATACCCTTTTTGATCCTGTCTTCATCGGATAAAACGGAAGCTGACAAAACATTCAGTCGTGCTATTTTTCCCAATTCTTCGGCTTGTTGTTTTAGCGCTTCACGCCCGTCGAATGCAATTTTCAATTCAGTAAAAGCACTTTCCAATGCGGCAATTTCCTCTTCCGATTTTTTCAGGACGAGCGTCTCTTTTTCAATCTGCCCGGCACTTTGAATGATCTTTTTATTGCTTAAAACCAGCGCATCAATCAACCCTTTAAACTGGATAAGGCATTGTTCATAATTACGAATAAGTGTTTCAAGCTGAATGTATTTGGGTTCCTGATCCTGCAATTGCTTTAACTTTTGCTGAGTATCTGCCAGCTTTTTAATCAGTTCCTGCAACAGTTTGAATTCGGTTTCTTTATCCTGATTTTCTTTCAGGATATGGCTAAGTTGAACAATTTCAGTTTTTATTTGTGCCAGTTGTTCTTCATATTGTTTAACCTGCTCCGGATCAATTGCCCCAAGCTGTTGTAGTTGGCCTTCAATGTTTTGCTTATTCGCATTGTTTTTCGATTCGAGCGCGACAACTTTGTAATAAAGTTCAAATCGTTCGAGATTGAAAAGTTCTTTCATCATCCGCGTGCGATCGGTGCTTCCCAACTGCAGAAACTCCTGAAACTGACCCTGCGGAATGATGATGGTTCGTTTGAAATTGTTGTAGCTCAGGCCAATCGCCTTTTCAATCATTTCCGGTTCTATGGGGATCCAGTTTCCATTTTCGTTTCGATAGGCAGTACGTTCCAACGCTTTAACTTCTTCGAACTTTTTACCGTTGCGCCTGCCTTTCACCACTGCCTGGTAAGCCGTCTGGTCTTTTCCGGTTTCGAAGATGAACTCAATCAGCAAGTCGCTGGATTTCAGGTTCATCATGTTGTAATTACGATTGTCCCTTGAATTCAGCCGATCCGTCTCGCCGTAAATAGCAAAAGTAATGGCTTCCAGAATGCTGGATTTTCCACTTCCAACCGCGCCAAAAATCCCGAAAAGATTGGCCTCAGTAAGTTTTGTAAAGTCGATGGTTTGCTTCTCCTGATAGGAGTACAAACCTTGTATGGTCAGTTTTATTGGTATCATAGTTTAAGATTTCACCCCAAATTAATATTTAAACACCACAGATTACTCAGATAAACACAGATTAAGAAAACGAAAAGAATCTGCGAAAATCCGTATAATCTGTGGGTTACTTTTTTTTCTTCTATTGGTTTTCACATTACAATTCTGGTTATTCCTTTTTTCAGGTCGATGACATTGAAATTAATGAGCAATCCCAATCTTAAATAAGATAATTTTAAATGTGACATTAACTGAGCTTTGAAAAGTGGAATCATTTCATTTACAGCTTTCAATTCAACAATTACAGAATCCTCCACCAACAAATCAATACGATAACCTGCATCCAATTTGATTTCATCATAAATAACCGGTAAAGGTTTTTGCCGCTCAACTTTGTACCCCATTTTTTTCAACTCGTATTCCAGGCAAATTTCATAGGTTGATTCCAGAAGACCGGGACCAAGCGCGGAATGCACTTTGTAAGCTGCACCAATAATGTCGTAACTAATCAGATTCAATGTTTCCATATCTTAAAATTTAAAATGAATAAACACAAATTGATTATTATTCACCACAAATAACGCAGATAAACACAGATTAAAAACTTCGACAAAAATAATCTGTGAAAATCTGTGTAATCTGTGGTTTTTCTTTTTTCATATTCCTCTGTGGTTTAATCGTCTTCCTCCACAGCCAAGAGTTCAGTGAACAGTGACATCAATTCAGCATTGGGTTCCTGTCCTTTTGCATGCCTGAAATAATCTATAAAAAGCTCTTCCATATTTCTGGTCAGGTCAATGCATTTTTTAGTTCCAGATGCTAATCCGAGTGCATTTTTTACCTCAGGAATGATGGTTACAATTCCATTGTGCACGCCATTCAACTGTTTCCGCTCCTGAGCGGTGAGATAGGTATTGGTCACCATTGTGAGTTCTACCAAACTATCCTGATTTTCCGCAAGCCATTGCAGCGCTTCCTCAATTCCTTCAGCCCTTTTCCGAAGCAACTTTTTGCCCTTGGAAAGTACAATTTCCTGAACTTTCGCAATTTTTCCCGGTTCAGCATCAACTATCATTACAAATTTTTTCTGATTGGCTTCTGCAAAACTGTACGACAACGGACTACCACTGTAATAAACCGGGCAAGGCACAGAGTCAACACGGTGCATCCGGTGCAAATGGCCAATAGCCGTATATTGAATTTGTTTTGGAATGTTCTCGGTATAAATAACCTGCGCGCCGCCCACATGCAAAATGGGTTTTTCGTCGATAGGTTCTTCGGGCAAGGCATCTCCTTTTCTCACCACAAAAAGATGGGTAACAAGCAGATTAACACCTTTATCGTCGCAGTATTTCGTGCCCAGTTCCTGCCATTTTTCCTGAAGGATCGTCCTCAGTTCATCTTCACTGTTTTCATGACCAAGATAGGTTTTCAGACGGAATTCGTTGGCATAAGGAGTTAACAGCAACCGCAATGGAGTATCAGTACCGGGAAGTTTCAATTCGAGGAACCCTTCCGAACTTTGAAGCACTTTCAAACCCGATTCCAGTTCAAACTCCGGAACCAGTGAATTGGGATATCCGGCAAAAATGATCCCGCATTCGCGTGCCAGCGGATCGGGCGCTTCAATGCGGTCGGGCGAGTCATGGTTACCGGCAATGGCAATCACGGGTCGGCGACCATTATTGGTCAATCGTTTCAGAGTTCGGTAAAACAAATCGACCGCCTCGGTGGGCGGATTAAAAGTATCGAACAAATCACCTGCAACGATGATCGCATCAACCTGTTCGCGTTCAGCAATTTCGCAGATTTCCTGCAAAACTGCCTGCTGCTCTTCAATTCTCGAAAAATCTTCGAGTCGTTTACCGAGGTGCCAATCGGAGGTATGGAGAAGTTTCATGTATTTTTCAATTAAGGTTTTGAAATTTGTTATTTAACCACATAGGCACATAGAACACATAGGGGTTTTATGTATTTCTATTGTGCTCTATGTGTCTATGTGGTTTTCATTATAATCATCCACCTGTGTGTCAATAAAATTTGTGTATTATTTCCGCGAATTTTCTCTGATCGCTTTAAATTCAGAATCTGCATTCCATTGAGGCCATTCGGCAGAATTGGCCAGATTGGTGCCCACATGGTAAAGCAGTTTGGCATCCTCAACGATTCCGCTCAGATCATCAGTTTCAGGATGAAATTCATCAAATGGGCTGTGGTAAGTTTCTTTCCAGTAGCGATCCAGAATTTTCAGGGTTTCTTCTTTGCCGTATTTTTCAGCGTCGACATAACCCTTGGCATAAATGGCCGGAACGCCAAGTTTTACCAATGGGAACTGATCGGAACGGAAAAACATTCCGTTATCTGGATTTGGATCGGGTGCAATGTAGCGTCCCTGTTTTTCAGCCTCGCTCCTCACCCACTCGTCCAACTCCGACTGCCCGGATCCGGTGAGCATCACATCTTTAAATTTGCCCATAAATAGCATCACATCGGTATTTATTACGGCAACAGTTTTATTCATCGGGAAAAACGGATGTTCGGCGTAATAGCTGGAACCCAGTAAACCTGACTCTTCGGCAGTAACCGAAAGAAACAACACGGAGCGTTCGGGAGCCGGGCCGTTTTTAAATCCGCGTGCAATTTCGAGCATCCACGCCACCGCGCTGGCATTG
>JAUYTA010000146.1 GCA_030695265.1 Bacteroidota bacterium | reverse complement strand
GACCCGTTATGCCGAAAATGGGGGAAATTTGGTAATGACCACCCGCACCGGACTTCAGGATAAAAACGGGCATTTGTGGGAAGCCAAATTTGCGCAGCCCATCTGGAAACTGATTGGTGCCGAAATTGAATCGTATGATTTGCTGATGCCGCATTCTCCTGATAAAATCAGGTTCAACAGTCAGGAATATGCATGGACAAGCTGGGGCGATTTGCTGAAACCGAACACAGGAACCGAAACCTGGGCGACTTTCGAAGGTGATTTTTACGCCGGAACTTCTGCCATCGTATCGCGAAAACTGGGCAAAGGAACGGTTACCTACATCGGGGTCGATTCAAAATCGGGCGATCTGGAAAAACAGGTTTTGACCAAATTGTACAAGCAGCAAGGCATTCCGGTTGAAAATTATCCGGAAGGCGTGATGGTCGAATACCGCGATGGATTTGGAATTGCCGTGAATTATTCCGACAAGGTTTACGAAATGAACCTTCCGGCCAACGCCGAAATCATGATCGGAAACAAAGCGATGAAAACAGCTGATGTGCTGGTCTGGAAAGCGAAATAGATGATTTTTTAGTCAGGGTTTCACTCAAAGTGAAGCCCTGACTAAATTCATCGCCAAACTGGTCTAACTGCTTTTTTCGGCACAGTTAAACATCCATTGTACACCGTATTTGTCTTTGCAACTTCCGTAGTAATCGCCCCAAAACATATCCTGAAGTTCCATTTCCACTGTTCCTCCTGCCGAAAGGGAATCGAACAGTCGTTTGGTTTCTTCCCGGGTGTCGGGTTGAAGATTGATATACACATTGTTGCCCATATTTACCTTGAAACCCATCGATTCGGGCGCATCGGTTCCCATTAAAACGTGGCCGCCAAGAATGGGCAATGAAACGTGCATGACCATATTCTCTTCCTCAGATCCCGGTTGGCACGGATTATCGTCTGAAGGTGGAATATCCTTGAAACGCATGATGCCAGCGCCTTCAAACTCAGTTCCGAAAACCGACTTGTAAAAATTAAATGCTTCTTCGGTGTTGTTGGTGAAATTAAGATAAGTGCTTACAGTTGCCATAATCTTGTGTTTAAAGTTTTTGTAAATTATTCTTCACAAATTGCTTTTAGTTTATTCACTTTTTATTTCAAAGTGCAGCGTTTCCATTTTTCCTGAAGTTTCCACATACCGTTTGAAATTGTTTACGATCGATTGCCAGCCAGACTGCTGTAATTCCATGGAGTTCTCCTGTTCCGCTTCAAAGGTTTCTGTGACCCTTGTTTTGTCGCCTTCCGAAGTAAAAGAAATCTGTACCCTTCTGTCATCTTCCAGGGTGTATTCAATTTGCCGGAGAGGCTCAACTTTGGCGTATTCTCCAACAAAGTCGAAACCCATGCTGCCATCTCTGGCTTCCATGCGCGACAGAAATTTTCCTCCAACGCGCAAATCGTTTTCCGCTTTTGGCGTGTGCCAGTCGTCGGATGCATTGTTCCAATGGACAATGTGCTTTGGATCTGTCCAAAATTCCCATACTTTTTCAACCGGAGCATTGATTTCAGCTCCAACGGTAATTACTGTTTTTTCAAAAGTTGCCATAATAAGAATGTTTAATGGTTATTTCTAATACTAATTTCAGGGTAAGAACCTTTGATTGACGTTGAACTGACTGTCACAAAAAGACAATAAACTCAACCAAGGCAAGGATTCTGTTTGCCCCGATGAAATGCAAAAAAGGTTGAGAAGAAAGTTTTGGTTTTTTCTGCATGGTTTGACGATCTGTCAAAAGCAGTAAAATTTACTAACAAATTAATTGCGGAAATTGTTGATTACAGACAATCAATCGATTAAATTTTTTGAAACCTTATTTTGAAAATTTGACCTTAGTAGAAATAGTAACCATACAAACACAACCTTATTACCTAATTTAAATAATTAATTGAAACGAGCCATCCAGATTTGTCTGGACACAGGAGAGTCTACCAGTTGGCGGATGGCGATTTCCATGCAGCAATAAAAAACAAATTATAAAAAGTTGAAATTAATACACATATTTTCGAATGAAACGAACATGCCGCTGGAAATATTTTAAAGGTGGTGGCGCAAAAAGAGAATGAAAATTAATGTTCAAAGTGGATGCTTTCTGGCGTGTGAGTTCCATCCGAACGCTCAAATAATCAACAAATTAATAACGATATTTTCGAATGAAAAATAACCACATAGGCACATAGAAAACATAGTTATTATTTTTCTATGTGAACTATGTGCCTATGTGGTTTAAAATAAAATAATATCCACTTCGTCGCCTTTTTGCTCCAGTCTGAACGATCCTTTTGAAGTAATACTGCATTTTTCTTTGGAGCAAGCATTTGAAAGGCTGTCCAGTATTTTGTTTCGTTCTTTGGTTTTGCATTCCTCCTGAAAATAGCAAAAAAAGTTCTTCGCGTTTTCGTCGTTAAACTGAACAATGAATGCCGTGTGATCAGGGAAAACCAGATCGTCATAAGCATACGAAACATCCAATCCGGTCGCATCTTTTATAATTGAGCGCACTTTTTCTAAATTCCTGACTTCCATAGTTGGATTTTTTTAGTTACAAGTAGTTTTACATGATTTACAGGAGCCGCTGCACGCCGACATCACAAGCGTTGTTTGTGCTGTAATTGCTTCAAGCTGATTTTTTTGAAACAATTCGATGTTGTATTGCAAATTGGTTCCCGAGGATTTCAGGACTTTCAAACCGTAATCGGTAAATACGCCCAAAGCCATTAACGGCATGGAATGGCTAATTACAGTGGTAATGTTTTGGCTTAAAAGTTCCTGTCCAAAAATTCCTGAATTGTTGCTGATGTCCTTTGTTCGAACCCATTCGCAGGTAGTTTTTGCGCAATCGTAAATGCAAACATATTCCGCATTGTGAAATCCGGAAGCAATATCGTTTCTCCCGCTTTGGTTGTCGATTACAGGTATAATTACTTTCATGGTTTCATTTTTTTGCTTCGGTTTCAAAGCAAATGCCACAAAAGCGGGAGAGTTGAAATACAGTGGTTTGTTCTTTTTCAGGTATGTGGAAAGTTACATTTTGGTAGTTCTTTTCAGGAGAATCTACAAAAATGTATTCAGTAAAAGTCAAAGACAGGTTTTTTAAACGCTTGTATTATCCATTCCACCCGATTTAGTTTTAAACCAGTTTTTCGGGTTCATGTAGGTTTTGTATTTGGTGAACAATTCCTTTCCAAGTAGAATTCCTCCAACCCAAAACGCAATTTCGCCAATCACAAAAAGTACGGTTGACAGGGTGATTTTTGTACTGTTTTCAAGATTTAGAAACGGAACGGCAGGAATTGACAGAAATGCGATAACACATACTATGAGAAGGATTATTCCGAGTTTAAATTTCCATGTTTTTTGCATAAAGTCAGGAGTGTATTATTTTAGTTTTCTGATTTTTTCGGTTACCGAACCACGTTCGGTAATCCGGATAATCCGGAGTGCAATGATTGCTACCCAGCCGGGTTTTAGAATGACTTTCACTTTCCCGGCAACTCTTTGATCACGGTTGGTAAGAGCTGTTTTTATTTCGTTTTCAGGAACCAGACTGAATTCATTGGCAAATTTCCATGCGCCGTTTCGTGCCAGTTTCATGCTGAAATCAACCAGATAATCGTCAATTTTTCCCGTCCATTTCAAAATCACATCGTCAATGGTTTGGATTTGTTGGAGGTTCATGCCCGATTTTTTTTCAGGAGTTTGAATTAAAACCCGGATGAAGGTGTTTTGTTGAGCGTATCCGTTATTTTGTGTAATACAACCCGGCATCGGGGCCCAGTGGAATTCCCAGCCAGATCCAGATAATCAGTAATATAGTCCAAACGATAAAGAATGCAATTGAATACGGCATCATGGTGGCTATCAATGTTCCGATCCCTGATTTGTCGTCATATTTTTGGTAATAGACAATAATAAGGGCGAAAAAGCTCATCATCGGCGAAATTACATTGGTTACACTGTCACCTATCCTGAAAACTGCCTGAGAAAGTTCGGGCGAATAACCTAAAAGCATAAACATTGGAATAAAAACCGGACCCATAATGGCCCATTTGGCAGAAGCGCTTCCCATAAACATATTGATTATTCCTGAGAAAACTACAAACAGAAGTACAAGTGGTATCAAACCCATTTCGGTACTCTGAAGAAATGCTGCTCCTTTAATTGCTATTAAAATTCCGAGGTTGCTCCATTTGAACCATGCAACAAACTGGGCGGCAAAAAATACCAAAACCAGGAATGAAACAAGGCTTTTAAAGCTTGTATTCATGCCATTGATTACATCTTCGTGCTTTTTAAATGTACCGGCAATATATCCGTAAATTATACCCGAAATGCTTGCAACAATAAATAAAACTGCAATAAAACCTTTCAGCAGCGGTGAATGCAGCACGGTATTGTCGGCACCTCTGAAAAATCCGTGGTCGGGTATTAATCCGGCGGCAAATATGATTGTCCAGATTAACATTGTGATCAGTACCCATTTAAGTCCTTTCTTTTCGGCGGGTAAAAGCTGCGAAATAGCTTCCTGTTCAACGGTTCCGGTGTATTTTCCCAGCCGCGGTTCCACCCAGGCCTTTGTTATCCAGGTGCCGGCAAAAGCTATCGCGAAGGTCGAGGCTGCCATGAAATAGTAATTGGCAGTAGGCATCACATAATATTCAGGGTCGATTATTCGTGCTGCTTCCGTAGATAAACCTGCCAGCAAAGGGTCGATTGTACCGATGAACAAGTTGGCGCTGAATCCGCCGCTGACACCTGCAAATGCTGCTGACATACCAGCAATTGGATGCCGCCCCAAAGAATGAAAGATTATCCCTGCCATGGGAATGATGAGGATATAACCCAAATCAGAAGCGGTATTGGATAAGATTCCGGCAAATACGATCATGAAAGTGACTGAGTTTTTTGGGGCTTTCAGCAGCAAGGCATTGATGGCTGCTTTTATTAAACCGCTGCTTTCGGCAACTCCTATTCCCAGCAATGCCACCATTACAATTCCCAAAGGTGCAAAGCCGGTATAGTTGTTCACCATTTCAAGGATTATCCGGTGAAGGCCTTCTTTTGAAATAAGGTTAACGGCACTTATTGTTTCGCCGGTAGCAGGATTTATACCTCCCCATTGTAAATAATATCCTATTGCAGAAAATGCAAGTGTGATGAGAGCGAATATGCCAAACAGGGCGGCAGGATGGGGCAGGGCGTTTCCACCCTTTTCAACCGCATTAAAAAATCGGTTGCTTAATTTATTGATGATTGATTTCGCCATTTACAAATCAGGTTTTCTAACCTCTTTTTTATTCAGTTTATAGATGTCATTTCTTCTGTCTTTAAGGTTTCTAACACTTCCAAATTGATTTAATTCTCTCAGCAAGTCAATGTCAACATCCGAAATTAAAATCATTTCAGTATTGGGTGTTGCCTCAGCCTTAATTCCGTTCGTCGGAAAAGAAAAGTCACAAGGTGTAAAAACCATCGATTGAGCAAACTGAATGTCCATATTATGAACTTTGGGCAAATTGCCAACACTTCCGGCAATGGCCACATAACACTCGTTTTCGATGGCCCGGGCCTGTGAGCAATGCCGTACCCTTGAATACCCGTTTTGTGTATCGGTTAAAAACGGGACAAACAGAATATCCATTCCTTCATCGGCCAATAGTCTGCTTAACTCCGGAAATTCAGCATCATAACAAATCAGTATGCCAATTTTGCCACAATCTGTATCAAATGTTTTCAATTCTGTTCCGCCAACCATTCCCCAGATTTTAACCTCATCAGGTGTAACATGAAGTTTTTCATACCGCTCTACGGTTCCGTCCCTTTTGCATAAATAGCCAACATTGTAGAGCTTTCCGTCAACCAGTTCGGGCATACTTCCGGCAATAATATTGATGTTGTATGAAATGGAAAACTCCGAAAATTTCCGGACAATTGGCTCAGTATATTTTGCCAATTCCCTGATGGCATCGGCTTCGCTTAGATGATTGTAATCTGCCATTAGCGGAGCATTAAAAAACTCCGGAAACAATGCGAAATCTGCGCGGTAACCCGAAACCGCATCAATAAAAAACTCTGCCTGCTGCATTACATCCTCCAAATCTTTGTAAGGCCGCATCTGCCATTGAATGAGCCCAAGCCGCACTACCTTTTTAGCAGTTCTGGGTTTGCTGCTTTTACTTTCATAATAAATATTGTTCCACTCCAATAATACTGCAAATTCGTTCGATGCCGGATCGCCTTCCAGGTATCCTTTTAATATCCTTGTAGGGTGAAAGTCATTCGAAATCTGGAAACTTAAAACCTGATCGTGCAGTTCTTTTCTTTTTACTTTTTCAAGGTATTCCTTTGCAGAAAACTCATTGGCATAGTTGTGATAATTAGGGATTCTTCCCCCGAATACAATTCTTTCGAGATTTAACTTCTCGCACAATTCCTTTCTGTAATCATACAATCTTCGGGCTAACCTAAGACCCCGGTATTCAGGCTTGATAAACACATCTATCCCATACAAAACATTGCCTTTTGCTGAATGCGTGTTGAATGTGTAATTTCCGGTAATTTCTTTGTAGGTATGATTGTCTGAAAATTTTTCATATTCAACAATAATAGATAAAGCACAACCTGCAATCATCCCATTGATTTTTATAACAACCTGCCCTTCCTTGAATTTATCTATCAGTGTTTTTATTTGGTTCTCTTTCCAGTATGAATCAGGCAAATTCCTGTATGATGATACCATGGCTGTTTTCAATTCCTGATAATCATCAAGGGTTAAAAAGCTGAGCTCTACGTTTTCTATTTCTTCCTTCTTCATCTCTGTTTACTTTAACATCCACCCTGCAAATGCCTTGTGTGCAAATTGAGCGGCAAAGATAACCAAGTTCTTTTAATAAAAGTTTGCATGACCTGTTTGCGAAGTTGTTGGCATTCTAAATTCAAATGCCCCCAAAAAAAGATTTATCAGTGAAGTGCCATTGCAAAAATCCCTATATTTCGGAAAATTTTTAAACTACTGCAAATGAAACGAACATGCCACTGGAAATATTTTAAAGGTGGTGGCGCAAAAAGAGAATGAAAATTAATGTTCAAAGTGGATGCTTTCTGGCGTGTGAGTTCTCCCGACAGATCGGGACAAGCTATGAGAACGCTTAATAATCAATTAACTAATAACGATATTTTCGAATGAAAACTATTAACATAGCCATATTGGGCTGCGGCACTGTTGGCGGGGGAGTTGCCAAAATTATTGCTGAAATAAACAATGAACTTTCGATGCGGGCCAAAACAAAAATTGTGCTCACAAAAATTGTTGAGCTTTGTCCCGCTCAGGCAGCAGAACGATTTAATATTCCCCTCAATTTGTTTTGTGGCGGCGGAAAAGATCTTTCAGGAAAAGAAGCCAACGAATATATTCAGGAGATTATTTCTTCGGAAGAGATTGATATCGTAGTTGAAACAATAGGTGGAAAGAGCGATTTTGTTTACAATTTATGTATCGACATTTTAAATTCAGGCAAACATTTGGTTACTGCCAATAAAGCACTTCTGGCCGAACGGGGAAAAACAATTTTTGAAACTGCCGACAAAAAAGGTGTAACAATTGGGTTTGAGGCTGCTGTTTGCGGTGCAATCCCCATTATTAAAACCATTCAGGAGGGCTTTACCGGCGATAAAGTTCTTTCAGTTTCAGGTATAATGAACGGAACCAGCAATTACATCCTGACACAAATGCAGAATGAAAAACTGGAATTCGCCGATGCATTGAAGTTGGCTCAGGAATGTGGATATGCAGAAGCCGATCCTTTGCTTGACATCAATGGCGGTGACGCCGGACACAAATTGATTCTGTTGATTAAACTGGCATTCGGGATCGATGTATCGAAAGACGACCTTTCTATTTCAGGAATTGAGAGCATTACAAGGGAAGACATCGACTTTGCCAGCGAAATTGATGCAAAAATTAAACTGATTTGTTATGCCAAAAAGGTGAATGGCGATATTTATGCTACCGTGCGGCCCATGCTGGTAAAAAATGGCAATTTTCTGGCAGCTGTTAACGGGGCGACCAATGCGGTTCGCATCAACAACAAATATTCAGGAGTTCATTTTTTGGTGGGCAAGGGTGCAGGTTCAACCGAAACCGCGATGTCGATTGTTTCAGATATTGTTTTTATTGCCCGCTATGGCGACAAAATACAGAATGTTCCGGCAAAACAGGAGCGTAAATTTGCCGATGCAAGACAGTTCGTTTTTCCATATCTGATCACTTTCCATACCGGAAATATTCCGGGAACTACCGGGTTTATAACAACCGCAATTGGCAAACAGGAAATAAACATCGAAACCGTTAGCCACAACCGCCACGCAGGCGAAAAAGCCATGTTCTCGATAGCTACCATGCCCTGCACGCTTGGACAGATTGAAAATGCAATTGAAGAAATCACGAGCGAAAAACCCGGGATGTTATTAAGTGAACCGAAGATTATGCCTATTTTATATTGAGAAGTGGGCTTGCGTTTTTATTACAAAAAACAAGGCGATCGTTGAAGGTGATCGCCTTTGACTTTTATAGGGCTTTCAACGAAAAAGCTGACAGATACGATATCCGCGATTTTTCCGACTGATTTTCCATCCAGGATTCCTCTGCATGACTCTGTTCTACTATTTCTTTCGTCGATTTACTTCCCAAATAGCTAATGATTTTACGAATATCCTTCATTTCCGATTCATCAAAAACAGTGTGGTTGGTTACTTTCTTTCCGGGGTAAAATCTTTCGGTAAATCCAAAATCGGTTATGATCCCGTTTATGCTGACTGTATTTTCTTCTGTCAGCATTTCATACAAAGAGCCATAATGATCGGGAACCGGACCATAATCAATGGCAACATATTTTAGGCCTGTAATGGATCGGCCAGAGTTTTTAAAATGAAGAAAATCGGCATAAAACAAGAGTTTGTTCATCGCGGTTTTGTATGGTGATAATTCTTTTGCGAACCAGAGAATCAGTTGTTCGGCTTTAGCTTTATTGAAGGTTGAATAGCCGCTAAATCTATTGGGCGTTGAAACATGAAACAGGCTTTCAAAGAAATGTGATTCACTTATTTTCTGTTGCTGTTCGGTTAGACCTTTCCGGATTTTATCAATCTCGCGTTGACTACACGTACCGAATTCGCTGATGTGTTTGATGAAGTTCTGCGGATCACTGATCAGTTGAATTAGTCGTGCGTTGGCAACTGTAGGAACTTCGCCGTTTTCGTACAACCGCCAGGTGTTGATGCCCAGTCCCAGTATTTCCGACATGCGGGCCGCCGACAAACCATAACCTTCGCGGATTACTTTTATTTGTTCAGGGAATGGGATGTTGTGTATTTCGCGGTATTGGTCTGTTACCTGTTGCATATTGAGTGTGGTTAACCACTCGTCCTCAAATTCTTCGTGCGATTCGCTGCAAACAAAGCTATGGTATGTTATATCAAAGGCTTCCTTCCTGAAATGGAGTGTAGATTTTGTTCTTCTCAGTTCCATTTCTTTGCCGGTATAAGGACTTTTCATCGTGTTGTGTTTTACTTTTTCAAAGGATATTTCATCGGGTGTTCGGCCCGGTGAAACGAGATACATATTACAGGATAATTTTCGTTTCCAATCGTTATTTTAATATAAACCTCCTGTTGTTTAACCTGCTTGCCAAAAATCCACATCGGCGAAAGCTTGTTTAGCGTATCGGGCAAAGGGCCATCCGAGTAATCTTCGGCAACCAGTTTTTCAATCACTACGCGCCGTTGGGCGGGGGTGATTTCTAAATCGATCAGCGCCTGCGTATTTTTCTGCCGGTCGTTGCGGAAAATAATATCCCAAATCTTCATTTTCTGCTTAAAATCGGACAGAAATTTTTCAATATCAGAATGAGTTGATTTCACTAATTCGTTGTAAATATATAAATATTACTAAAATTGTGTTATTAATTCGTTTGATTTGTTTTCTGATTCATCATCTCGTCAATTTTTGCTCTTAGTTTCCAGTCAAGTAGAACATCTAAAGAGTCTAATCCTGCGAATAGGTTTCTGTAGTCGTTATAATCGGGCAAAAATTGATGTGGTTTGGTTATGTCTTTGTCAGGAAATGCTTGATCAATATTTTTCAAGTATAGTCTGAGTATATCATTTCCATTTCCGAAATCTGTGTTTTTCAGGAATGAAATAAACTCATTATAACTTGAGAAAATTTTAAGAAGAAAGCCAACAAATATATAATGGTAATTATCTGGATCAGAACTATGTTTGATGTTCCCATCTCTTACCACAATTAATTCGATGAATTTATTGGGTTGATCAAAAGCGACGTTTCGCATTCTTGAAATTATTGTTTCGTCATCAACAATACTCCCATTTTCATTAAACGACTGGTAACTACAGTAAAAAAGGTTTATTAATTCTGGTGTAATATCTTTACCTGATGAAATATAATTGTTGAAATTACTCTTTGCCAATTCAAAGACATCACTGATTGCCAAGTATGTTGTTTTTTTTGTAGGATTAGACTTTATCTCTTGAAAAATTAGAAACACAAAGTATTGGAAATCTGATTGTAATTCTTCATTCATGATAAACTCTTTAAGTTCATTCCTAATCTCTTTTGTTTTGGTGCTATAAATTGGATGATCACTAATACGTGCAAATGAATAATGACACTGTTGAAAAAATTGTGGTCTATTATACTTTATTGCCAGCCAAATCATAAATTTAAAATAATCGATGTAAGATTGAGTGTCTTTGAAATTAAAGTTTTCTTGTATGGTTGACACTATTGAAGTGTCAACAAATTGCTCAATGATATTATTAATCTTAAACATCTCTTCAACCTTAATTTTAAACTCCCCAAAATTCTTTGCTTTTAGCATCGCCGAAAATTCAGCCATAGTTATATCATTGTGATTACCTAAATGGAAATAGTTCAGACAATTCTTGTAGTAAATTAAACTTTTGGAAGAAATGTGCACACTCCGATCAATCATATTTGAAATAATCGCATTGATGATAGAAACAGTTTTTTCATTTTCCTTTATTTCACTTTCTCTGAATATGATTTGTGTATATTTCTCAATTTTAGTTTCAGTTGTATCTATGTCACCTTCTTTTATTTTATGCAATTCGTGGTAGGCAATGATAAAACGGTCGTAATAGTTTTTATAAAAATATCGGAGCAGATATAGAAAATAGAAATCATAAAAGACAGTATTTTCTTTAACTAATTTGATGTTGAATGCAATGAAGTTCGTAAATTTTTTGATAACTCTTATGTTATGGAAGAGTTCCAGATTGATTTCATCAGGGGTTTCAATAATTTTCTTTTCAGGTGTTTTGTTAAGTAGTGACAGTATTGCTATAGTGTTTGCAGATGAATTTTCTGAGAATAAATCCTCAATATCCTCTGAAAATTCGCTAAGTCTTTCGATCAAAAGATTCTTTAATATTTCAATGTATTTTCTTGGCTGTGGTTTGTAAATCGGCACTTCCCACAAAACAATCTTATCCATATAATTTTCATAGTTGTGCTCGTTAATTTCCTCTTTGATGGCCTCATTCAGATAGTTGCGGTCGTAAGCCGCTATAAAAACCAAGTTGGGAAAGTTAGCCGTGTCGCGCATGAGTTTTAGTACGTCAGCAATTTCATTTTTGGCCAGCCGGTCGAGGTCGTCAACCACTACCACCAGGTTTTTATCAAGCAGTTTCATGCTTTCGGCCAGCTTATCCTTTTGCTTTTCCACCGAATCGGGCTGAAAGAACAATTGCCAAATGGTTTTCCCCAGTCCGGTTTTATCCAATTGGAACAAAGCATCTGCATAACGATCAATCTGCCAGTTGATTCCCCAGATTTTGTTTTTCAAGCCTTCTTTCAGCGCATCGAAAAACAATTGGTTCATCGCTTTGCCCGAATTGGTTTTCCAGGGATGAAAG
>JAUYTA010000144.1 GCA_030695265.1 Bacteroidota bacterium | reverse complement strand
GTTTCATCGCCGGTTTTGTCGCCCTGAACGATATCGCCACAAGCTTTGTTAATGGCAATGATATGATTGTCTTCGTAAATTACTTCCATTTTGCTTTTGCTCTTATTCTCTATGGGGGTCACCATTTTTTGTATGTTTTTGGGTTCTTTTAATTAAAATTTATAAGCTTTCAGAATGCGGCGCATAAAGCTTTTTACTTCCAAGAATCATTTTTCGTTGCGCCTTGTTTCAGAATTCTTCATCTTACCCCGGGTTGTGTCGTTCCTCCTTACCCGGGGCTATTGACATTTAGCCCTTTTAGGGCTGAGATCTTTTTGATGCAATAAAATTCAAATTTTTTCAGCGCTGGAAAAACTTAAAATATTCAATATCCAATACTGAATATCCAATATCCAAAACCTTGGCGCACACAACTTGGAACCTGAAACCTGAAACTTTGAACTTCTTAATATTGCTCCCGTTCGTTGGGGAAATCTTTCGACTTCACATCCTGAACATAGTGATTCACAGCGCCCTGAATTTCTTCTGCCAGGTTCAGATATCTTCTCAGGAAACGTGGTGAGAACGATTGCGAAATTCCCAGCATATCATGAATAACCAAAACCTGTCCATCAACTCCACCGCCGGCACCAATTCCAATGACCGGTATTTTCAATTGCTGAGCGACTTTGGTTCCCAATGTGGCAGGAATTTTTTCGAGTACAATGGCAAAACAGCCGACTTCTTCGAGCAATTTGGCATCGTCGATCAGCTTTTGAGCTTCAACTTCTTCTTTGGCGCGAACCGTGTATGTTCCGTATTTATTGATCGATTGCGGCATCAGTCCAAGATGACCCATCACCGGAATACCTGCTGATAATATGCGTTCAACCGATTCGATGATTTCTTTTCCACCTTCAACTTTTACAGCATCGGCATGTGTAACCTTCATGATCTTAATGGCCGAATTCAAAGCCTCCAGCGAATTGCCCTGATACGATCCGAATGGCATATCGACTACCACCAGTGCGCGGTTTACCGCTCTCACCACCGATTTGCCATGATAAATCATTTGATCGAGGGTAATGGGCAAGGTTGTTTCGTTGCCAGCCATCACGTTGGAGGCAGAGTCTCCAACAAGAATGATGTCGATTCCGGCCTGATCAACCAGCTTGGCCATGCTGAAATCGTAGGATGTGAGCATGGCTATTTTTTCGCCTTTCAGTTTCATTTCCGAAAGAACATGGGTAGTAACCCGTTTTATTTCTTTATAGACTGACATAGTTTTCGTATTCGATTTTGCTGCAAAAGTAAGAATTTAAACATTGGATATTCGGCTTTCTTTCGGGCAATTGAGTGCGAATGATTTGAGAGTGTTAAAAAGCGATGAAAAACAGTTAAATATATATAATTATATTAGATGATGGTTCGATTTTTGTTAACCTAATTTATGCTTCACAGCAAAAACATCCACACTTTAAAAAACCAAAAACATGAGAACAACGCTAACATTGTTTTGTATCCTTGTAGCCTCACTTCCAGGCTTGAGTCAGAATAAAAATTTTGATTTATCGAAGTACAAATTTCCGGATTACAAAAGACATGAGTTGGAATTGAATCTTAATTCGAGTGG
>JAUYTA010000143.1 GCA_030695265.1 Bacteroidota bacterium | reverse complement strand
TAACTTTTCCCGATCGAAAGCATCAGATCTTCACGGTTTTCGGTCGAAATAGCCAATTGACCGATCAGTTGTTTTTTTGCACGGCTCAGTTGCAGAATCCCCATCGGCTGTTCCTTTATTTTCCTGAATTCCTTGTTTACCAACCGAAGCGCCTGCTCCATGTTTTCCTTGTCGGTACCAAAATACACGCTGAATTCGCCCGTATCGAAATAACCGGTATAACCCGATTCAACATTGTATGCCATGCCATTGCGTTCGCGTAGCACCATGTTCAGACGCGAATTCATGGATGCCCCGCCCAGAATGTTGTTCAGCAAAACCATTTGCATCCGTTTCGGACTGAAAATATTCGGTGCAAGGTTGCCAATGATGCAATGGGCCTGAAAGGTATCTTTTTGGATAATTCTTCTTTCGGGTCGGTAATTATATTGATCCAACCGCTTTTTTGTGCGTATTTTCTCCGGAATTCCGCCGAAGAATTTCTCAGCCAGATGAATGAATTTTGCCATAGAAATATTGCCTACCGAACTCAACACAATTTGGTCGGTGTGGTAATTTTCATCCATAAATTTCAGGATACTATTTTTGCTGAAGCTTCTAATAAGCTCAGGAGTTCCCAGAATATTACGCGCAATCGGGTGTCCGTCGAACAGGATTTCTTCAAATTCATCAAAAATCAGTTCCGAAGGATTGTCCTTGTACGAATTGATCTCTTCAATTACCACTTCCTTTTCGAGCTCCAGTTCTTTTGTAGGGAAAGTGCTGTTAATCAGAATGTCGCTGATCAGATCCATCGAGCGGTGGTAATATTCGCTGAGGAAAGTGGCATAAACAGCGGTTTCTTCCTTGGTAGTATAGGCATTCAGTTCGCCGCCTACATCCTCAATGCGGTTTAAGATATGAAAAGCCCTGCGCTTTTGGGTTCCTTTAAAAATTACGTGTTCAATAAAATGAGCGATGCCCTGTTCGTTTGCCTCCTCATCCCTCGATCCGGTATTGATCAGTACTCCAAAATGCGAAACCGGTGATTTCGCTTCCTGATGAATAATACGGATTCCATTCTTTAATACGAATGTTTGCATCTATTTTCCTGAAAAGTGTAAAAAATTTTGGTCTGCAAAAGTATGAAAAAGAAATGGTTCAATACCGAAAGCAAAAAAAAGGGTGTACGACAAAATTCCGATTTAATAGAAAAAAGGCTATACTTTTGTAAATCAACTAAAAATACAAACAAGTATAACCTTTAACTCCTAAGAGCATGGCAACAAAATTAGATGAAAT
>JAUYTA010000122.1 GCA_030695265.1 Bacteroidota bacterium | reverse complement strand
CAATCATGAAAAAGAAAGCTTTCCTGTGTTTTGCAATCATTTTACTCCTGAATGTTGCCACAAAACTGAACGCACAATCACTTCAAATCAACGAGCACGAATATTTCGAAAAGCCCGGACTAAATGTGATGGTGTTTTTCGATATTTATCCTGAAGGGCATCAGGGAGCGGTCGGAATTATCCAGAACGGAACACGCGTAGCCACCAACGGCGATTTGCGGCTGGAGCCAACTCCCGGCCAATGGCAACCCATTCCGAAGGTTGGCAAACGCTCGGCTGACCGCACCAAAAACGAAATATCAGTAAAATGTACTTATCCCGATTCAAGCATCAACCGCAAAGGTTTTAACCCGATTGAATATCCCGATTTGTATTTCACTTACAATGTTCGGGTGATTGGCGAAGGAAACAAATTCCGCATTCTGGTCGATCTCGACAAACCACTTCCGGCAGGATGGGAAAAGAAAGTCGGGTTCAACTTCGAATTATTCCCGGCCATATTGTTTGGCAAAAGCTGGTACCTCGATCAGCAATCCGGAATTTTCCCCACCCAGCCAAACGGCCCGATGGAAAAAGATGTGGACGGCGACTGGCAGGCTTTCCCGATGGCAACCGGCAAAAAGTTAACCATCGCTCCTGAAACTGCTGCACAAACCATGGTCATCGAAAGTAAAGGTCAGCCGCTGCAATTGCTCGACGGACGTTTTTACCACAACAATGGATGGTTCGTGGTTCGCTCGCTGGTTACTCCCGGAAAAACGGTTGGCGCCATCGAATGGGTAATCGACTGTAACGTGTTGCCCGATTTCCTTTCAAAACCAGTGGTTCATGTCAGCCAGATTGGTTACCATCCCGATCAGCAAAAAATAGCCGTGATCGAAGTCGATAAAAATGATCCGAAATTGGAGAAGGCCAGTTTGTACCGCATTTCGGAAGATGGCGGATTGAAGGAAATCCGGACGGTAGAACCTCCGAAATGGGGAAAATTCCTGCGTTTCAACTATTATCAGTTCGATTTTTCGGATATCAAAACTCCCGGTATTTATCAGGTAAAATATGCCGGAAACACCACTGAACCTTTCAGGATTAGCCCAACAATTTACGACCGGCATGTGTGGCAGCCTACGGTTGAATATTTTCTGCCGGTACAGATGTGCCACATGCGCATCAACGAAGGCTACCGCGTTTGGCACGGCCTCTGCCACATGGACGACGCGCTGATGGCTCCGGTTGATACCAATCATTTCGACGGATATGTTCAGGGATCTTCAACACTCACCAAATTTAAACCGCTGGATCAGGTTGCAGGACTAAACCGTGGAGGCTGGCACGATGCCGGTGATTACGATTTGCGGGTTGAATCGCAGGCCGGTACTGTATGGGTATTGTCGCAGGCTTACGAATTGTTCAGGCCTGAAATTGACCAAACCACCGTTGATCAGCACCAAAATCTGGTGGAAATTCATCTGCCTGACGGGAAAAACGATTTGCTTCAGCAGGTTGAACATGGTGTGATTTCCATTTTGGCCGGTTACCAAAGCCTTGGCCGTTTGTACCGCGGAATCATTGAAAACAGTTTGCGGCAATATGTTCATTTGGGCGATGCAGCAACGATGACCGATAACCGGAAATACAATCCAAACCTGAAAAAAGGCGAAGTGACTGCCCACGAATCGGGTGTTTTGGACGACCGTTTGGTTTTTACTGAAGAAAACCCCGGACGCGAACTGGATGTAGCCAAATCGCTGGCAACTGCGGCGCGTGTTCTGAAAGGGTTTAACGATACGCTTTCCAGCCAGTCGGTTGCCGCTGCCGAAGCGCTTTACGCGTTGGTGGATGCAAGTAAAAATCAAAGGCTGGCAGGTTCAAAAATAAATGCAGCCGTTGAACTGCTGATCACAACCGGAAATGCAAAATACAAGCAGGATATTCTGAGATATGCCAATCCTGAAGTGTTGAAAAGAAATGAAGTAATTGGATATCTGGGCAGAGTTTTGAAGCAGATCAACGATGAGAACCTCACCGGAATGGTGGTAACTGCTGCCAAAAATTACAAAGCCGAAGTTGACAAGGTACAACTTGAAAACCCGTTTGGCGTGCCTTATCGTCCGCATATATGGGGCGATGGCTGGACCATTCAGAGTTTTGGCGTCACCCAGTATTTTCTTCAAAAAGGATTTCCTGAAATTTACGATTCAAAATACCTGCTGAATGCCCTGAACTTTGTGTTGGGCAACCATCCGGGTGAAAATACATCCTCGTTTGTTTCCGGGGTTGGTTCGCGTTCAGTTCTTCAGGCTTATGGCGTAAACCGGGCCGATCGTTCGTTTATCCCCGGAGGTTCGGTTTCCGGAACCGGAATTATCCGTCCCGATTTTCCGGAGTTAAAAGAATGGCCTTACTTCTGGCAGCAAACCGAATATGTAATGGGAGGCGGCGCAACCAATTTTATGTTTCTGGTGCTGGCAGCGAAAGAGGTGCTGAAGTAAAAAAAGAAACTGATCCGATGATATGAAGTCATCGGATCAGTTGATTGAATAGATTCCGTTTGTTTTTGAAAGGATTCCATCTCTTTAAAGAGACGATTTTTATTTTTTATCAAATTCGAAAAATTTCATTGGATTGATGAAAGAAGCATATATCGGATTGAAATTATAGGTATGTTTGTATAATACAATTAAATACCATGCTATTAAAAACTGTTCGTATCGAAAAGCCTACTCCCCAATTGTTGAATCTGGTGAGAAAACTTCAGGCTGAAAAGGAAGAAAACAAGAAGCGACTTGTTTCAAAAAAGGACGATTTTTTCAAAAAGAAATAGTCTAACTCCCTATTTGCAATGCAATTAGAGCATACCCTTTCACATGAAACCAAAGAGGGAAACAAATATCTGGTTGAATTTTCATCCTTTAATCAAAATGCCATTCCGGTTAATATTAATTTGCCAATAATCAACCTTTCTTTGGTACAGGTTGAGGTAGTAAAACAAAACAGCCCATCATTTCTGAAATTTCTGGCACAATATGTATGTGATTATGTCAATTCGTTTGACGTAATCCTTTATTATTACTGTGACACTGCTGATATTACCATGAGGAAAACACGGAAAAGCACTCCTCAAAAATTTCGGCACGAGTTGTTTAGCACCTTGTACAACACTATTCATAATGAGTCAATTATCCGTGAAATCATCATTATTAAGGATGATTCAATCGGCGACCATTATATTTCATTGATTACTACAAAAAAAACCAGAAGGAATTAGCAATGCTGTCTGCTGAATTTGAAGATTTTAAGGATAAGGAGTAGCTTTGTAGAAGAGACTATGATTTATATTTAAGATTAAATCACTTCAATAAACTGGAGGTTCGGTTTCAGGAACCGGAATTATCCGTCCTGATTTTCCGGAGCTGAAGGAATGGCCCTACTTCTGGCAACAAACCGAATATGTAATGGGCGGCGGCGCAACCAATTTTATGTTTCTGGTGCTGGCTGCGAAAGAGGTGCTGAAGTGAAAAAAGAAACTGATCCGATGATATGAAGTCATCGGATCAGTTGATGTTGGTAATTAGTCAGGGATTTATATGCTACCTTTCTGAAAATCAATCATATATTTTAGACCAGCAGACAGATTAAACGCTTTGGGGGAATTAAATTTGGTGTTGGCATACATATATGAAACTGAAGCATCAACAAACAAGTTTTTCAAGATTTTAGAGTCGAGCAAAACACCCGCTTTCGGTTCAAATCCCCATACGTTTTCGATATACTTGGGAAGATCGTCTGAAGTAATACTTTTAGAATATATGCCAACTCCGCAACCAATATATGGACGGGTGCTTTCCTTAAAAAAGAAAAATTTAGCCTCTGCGGTTTTAGAATTCAATCCAAATTCCTGTCTGCTGTTGTACATATAGGTTGTATAAACAAGCGAAAGGTCAACTCTTTGGTCAAAGGTGTAACCAACCGAAACAGAACCTCCGTAAGCAAGGGAGGTTTCTTGTTTGAAATCCCCCTGAAGAAATTGAAGGATTCCGTTGGCTCCAACATTGAATTGGGCTTGACTAAATGTTTGAACACATAAAAAGGCTAAAAGGAAAAGGATTTTTTTCATGAACGATAAGTTTAAAATTTGAAGCTATATGCAAATGATGGAAAAAAAGGAAATAAACTTTTTTGGTAGAGATGAAGGTCGCCTGAAACCGGATTTAATGCATTTTCCGGATCTTTAAAAAATAATTTTCCGGATCAGTTAACAACAGCAACCTCTTCTATAATTTCCCCTTATTTTTTCTGGAAATTACATGTTGCCTTTCTTGAAGTCAATCATGTATTTTAATCCTACCGAAAGATTGATAGCATTTGGACCACGACCTGTTAAATCATCACGAAGCCAGGAAAGAGAAGCATCGATAAACAGTTTTTTTAGCACTTTTGAATCGAATAAAGCCCCTATTTTAGGTTCAACTCCCCAATTGTTTTCTGTTTGCCTGGGAAATGAATCCCCCTCGAAAATTTCGGTGAATAGGCCAACCCCACAACCAATATAAGGGCGCGTAATCCCATTCAAAAAAAAGAATTTTGCTTCTACAGTTTTCGAGTTTAACTTAAATTCTCCTATAGATTCGCCGTACCAATAGTTTGTATAAACGAATGACAGGTCAATCCTTTGGTCGAAAGTGTATCCTACGGAAGCGTTTCCTCCATAGCCAAATTTTGAAATATTTTTGAAATCTCCCTGAGGGAACTGAAGGATTGCATTGCCGCCAACATTGAATTGGGCATGTACAAAGATTTGAACACACAAAAAGGCTGAAAGGAAAAGGATTTTTTTCATAATTATTGATTGGTTTAAAATTTAAAACTATACGCAAAAGATGGGAAAAACGAAAAAAGACTTTTTTGATAGAGACGAAGGTCACCGGGAACTCCTGTTAATTTTGTGCCTCCATTTGAAGATGTGGTTTTGGTTAATACCTCACGTTGCATATATAGAAAACAAGGATTTTTGCGGTTGTAAACGTTGAAAATACTGACTGTCCAGGTTCGTTCACCCCAATGTTTCTGTTTGGTAAAGTTGATTCCAAGGTCGAGACGGTGGAAATCGCGCATCCGGTAGCCATTGGTTTCTCCGTACACATACACCTCGCTGTTGTAAATCTCATTGTCGTTAAAAACATATCGTTCGGTTGCAACGGTAACCGGATAACCAGTTCCATAATTCCAGGTAGCCGAAATCACAATGTTTTTCCCCAGTTCATGGTTTACGACCAAACTGGCATCAAAAAGGCGGTCGTAGCTATAAGGAAAGCTTTTGCCCTGATTCAGTCCACTGAAAGTCCGTTCAGCCCGGCTAAGCGTTGCACCGACCCAACCTGTAGTTTTTCCTGTCAATTTCTGGATAAACAGTTCCAGTCCGTAAGCTTTTCCCATGCCATTGCTTTCAATTGTTTGTTCCCAATCCGACAGGGTACCTGCCAGAGATTCACCAGGCCTGAAAGCGATTAAATGGTTCAGGCTTTTGTAGTAGGATTCGAGGCTTACTTCATATTTACCTTCCCCAAAAGCGCAATATATTCCAAGCGAATTTTGGATGGAGGTTTCAGGCATTATATTTTTAGTACTTGGCATCCAGTAATCCGAAGGCATCCCAATTCCTGAATATGACAGTAAATG
>JAUYTA010000103.1 GCA_030695265.1 Bacteroidota bacterium | reverse complement strand
TTTTCCAATTCCCCCGGATGTATTGCTCATAGCGTTGGCTTTGGGTATGCCTTCCAAATCCTTCCGTTTTGCCTTGAACTGTTCGTTGGGTTCAGTTTTTGGCGCCATGGTAGGTTACGCATTGGGTCATTTTGCATGGGTTGCATCAACAGGAGAATTTACCGGGTTTGCAAATTTCTTCTTTCACAATATCCCTGGTTTTACGATTACGATGTACGAACGCATTCAGCTATTGTTTAATGAATGGAATTTTTGGGTTATTTTCACTGCAGGTTTTACGCCAATTCCATACAAAGTATTCACCATTACTGCCGGTGTTTTTCAGATCAATTTCTTCATGTTTATCATTGCATCGGTTATCAGCCGGAGCGCCCGTTTTTTCCTGGTAGCTTGGCTAATCTGGAAATACGGTCCAAGTATCAAAGGTTTTATCGACAAATATTTTAACTGGCTGGCACTTGGTTTTACCGTTTTCCTGATCGGCGGATTTGTGCTGATTAAGTATCTTTTTTAATCCGATAAATTGATTGGAATAATCAGTTTTAAACTGAAATTCCGGCCCATGTTGTAAATGCCGTTTCGTCCGGTTGCATTGTTGGTTTCAGCATATTTCAGGCGGCTCAGGTGACTTTGGTAGGCGACATCAGTCAGATTATTGCCTGAAACATATATTGAAAACCTGGATTTATCTCCCCAAACCACATCAGTTCCTGCACCCATATTTAGCAGGAAATAGCCTGGCGTTGCAGTTTCTGTTCCATAGGCTGCAAAATAATTGTTTTGTCTGGCATACCAATCGGTTCCAACTTTTACATACAGATTTTTAAAGGGCCCGGATAGGTTCCCGAATTCAGCTTTTATAACTGAAGTCCAGTGAAAAGGTGGAGTTAAAGGTAAAAAACGAGACGAATCGGGTTGGTTTTGCAGTGTTGCATGAACATAGGAAACCGAATTCTCTATGTGAAGCCAATCGAGCGGATGTGGATGAATGTCGAGCGTAAATTCCCCGCCTTTCAGGTTTGCTTTTCCTGAAGTAAAGAGAAATGCCGGCATATCGTCAATTAACAACTGATTGCCATCGGTGTCGGTTTGTTTCCGGCTGTAAATGAAATGATTGACCGTATTACTGAACAGGTTCAGTTCTGCTGCAACATGTTGGGTATTTAATCCGGCAGTTAAATCAAACTGAAGGCTTGTTTCGGGTTTTAGATTCGGATTCCCAATTTCATAGCGCAAAGTTCCTTCGTGTACTCCGTTTGATCCCAGTTCACTGATGTTTGGAGCCCTGAAGCCGCGTGCCACATTCAGCTTGGTGTAAACTGATTTACTGATTTGCCAGCTTGCGCCAAGACTTCCGGAAATTCCGTTGAAGGTTTTATCAAAGGCGGCAAAACGTTCTGAAGCGTTTGCTGTTCCTTCACCAACCTTTTCACCATTCTCATTCAGGAAAAGCGCTTCTGACTGTTGTGAGCGTTGGTCAGCACGAAGTCCGCCAACGAAATCGAAATCGCCTGCTGTTTTTTTCAGGATACCGAAAAAGCCAGCATCAAAAAGCGAGTAGGCCGGCACAAGGAATTCTTCGCCTTTGTTTTCAGATTGTTGCCACATTCCGTTAACTCCCACTGACAGGTTGTAATCGTTTATTTCAGGAAAAGAATACCGCAAATTGTAGTTCAAAGTATTCAGCAAAAAGTATAGTTCAAATTCATCCGGATTGGCAGAGTTTGCAAATTCTTTACGGTGGTTTTGCTGAAATCCAAGCGAAGCTTTCAGGTTGCCTTGCCCGAGATAAAAACTGTTGTCGATCAGTGCTTTGTAATGAACTATTTGCTGAAACGGTATTTTAGGGGAATACGACTTGTAATCAGATGAACTGACCGGAATCATTGACTCGCCGTCGGTGGCAGGTTTTATAAATGCGCCGGAAATACTGTCGCGTTCGCCTTCAACGATTCCCGGTTTCAGTTGGTACATACTCATGTGCAGGTGCGAAAACCCCCATGCCCTGTTAATCCCCATAATTCCACTGAGTGCATTTTCCCTGAATCCGGAGTTATAGACCGGTCCGTCGTATTTGTTTTTGTAAGCATGTGCCTTTTTGTCGCTGGCACGGAGATCCCAAACGAAACCATTTTTATTCCCGGCAAGGTTCAGCGAATTTCCAACCAGTCCGTTGTTTGTCTGGAAGTTGCTCATTATTTGTCCGCTGATAGTTCCTTCCGGAAGAAAAGGCGCTGATATAAGGTTAATAACCCCTGCCATTGCATCCGATCCGTATGCCAAACTAGCAGGGCCTTTCAGTATTTCAACTTTACTGACGGAAAATTCATCGATTTCGATTCCGTGTTCATCGCCCCATTGTTGTCCTTCCTGCCGGATTCCGTCGTTCACAACCACAACACGGTTGTAGCCAAGACCGCGAATAACCGGTTTGGAGATGCCAACTCCGGTTGTTACCTGTGAAATTCCGGGTTCGGAAGCCAGCGCATCAATAAT
>JAUYTA010000097.1 GCA_030695265.1 Bacteroidota bacterium | reverse complement strand
TCGGGGTTGCAAGGGTCACGGCATCAATGGTTTTGTCATCGTAGGTTCTGCGGAAATCCTGCTCAATGGCCACTTTTTTGCCATACTTCTTTTCAAATTCATTTGCCCGTTTTTGCAGAATATTCATATCCGGGTCGCACAATACGGCCACCTCCACATTCGACTTTTCCTGAAGTCCCATAACTTCTTCGATATGGGATTGTCCTCTGCCATAAACACCGAGTACCGCTACTCTGATGCGATCGTTGGCTCCTTTCACACTGGCCGGAATAATCTCAGGTTTTTTCACCTGTGCTGTTACTGCTGATGGCGCAACGGCTGCAATCAACGCTCCGGTGGCCGCAGTCCTTAGAAATGTTCTTCTTGAATTTTTTTCTTCCTTTTCCATTGGATATTTAGTTTATGTTGGTTATTTAAAATTCTTTGACAATTTGTTAATTTCTGAATCGCTTAAATCGCCGCCAATTACAATTTTGTGTTTAAAAACGATGCTTTCCCCTTCATTCAGGATAATTTTTACCGGTGCAGCATTTTTGTCGAAGGCACGGCCTCCAAGGTTATTGGTGGCAAAAAGACCATATCCGCGGGCATGCGACCATGCCGGGTAATTTGGATTTTTAGCGTTGTCGATTATAACAATGGTGAGAATTTCACCTTCCTTATTGGCTCGTAATGCAACCCAAGGGCTTCTTTTTGACCATACATCTCCTCCTGAAATTCCTTCTGCATTTCGGTAAACACCATTCACTCCTTCATTATTCATGATTGGAACTTCGGTCACAATACCGTTTGCGTCCAGAAATTTATCCGGCTTAGTGGCAGGTTCTTCAAAAGCACGATCCAATCTCAGCCCAATTAAACCTTCCTTGTTTTCAGTAAAAGTAACTTGCTGTGTTGCTGTAAGTTTTGAAGTCCGTTCGATGGTACGAAGATCACCTGTTCCTTCAAAAACAAAGGTAGTTTCCTCATTTAAAAGAACATTGTTGTTAACATCAACCCATTCTGAAGCGGTAACCAGCGTTCCTTTTGCAGGATTTTCGCTTACAACCTTCCTGAACTTTACGGTTCCGTATTTGGGTTTATCTGCCGCTTTGATGGCAAACGAGTTGTTCCAGAAATCGAGGCCGTTTACATCGCCAAAATTTAGCCACAATCCAACGTGGTGCGGATGGTCGGTCCGTTCAAAAGGCCTTGGATCCAAGGGATAACCGCGTGTAATAAGTTTTCCTGATGCACTTGCGATGGGGTAGAGTGATTGTTTCTCCATGTTATCGGGATAGATAAAAGCAGTGAAAAGTTTTCCGCCCACAAAAACCTCTACCTTTTTTTCGCTTTCAAAGTTCTTAAATTCAACCTTTTCCTTCTTCGCAGCCTGACCAACATTTGCGGCAAAAAGCAGGACAACGGCCGTAATACAAAATGTCTTCATTTATTGATTGTTTTTATGGTTTAAATAAATTCCTCTCAATATAGGCATGGATTTCAAAAGTCGGAATAAAAATTAACTTTATTGCGTAATATTGAGGTTAAAAATAGATTTAACAGCACTCATTCATACAGTTTTAATGACCGATCACCAGAAAATATCGCAAACCCTTGAAAAGCTATTGAATAGCAAAACTTTTTCGAAATCAGGAATTAACAAAGACCTGCTGAATTATTTGGTAAACTGTACGCTGAAAGGAGAAAATCCCAAGGAGTATCAGATTGCCAATGATGTGTTCGGGAAAAAGGCCGACAACCAAAAGGACATTAATATTCGGATTTATATATTTAACCTGCGCAATAAACTGAAAGAATACTATAAAACTGAAGGAAAGGATGATACGGTAATCATTCAGATTCCCAAAGGAAAATACAAGGTTGATTTCAGGTTCGACCGGATAAAATCGATTAGAAGTATTTTGAGCAGGGTTGGTTTTCACCTGTTTGCAGCAGGGTTGGTACTTTTAATTATAGCCCTGATTATCATTGTACAGAGCCCAAAATCGCAGTTGCCTGAAAATTCACTTTGGAGAGAATTTTTCGAACCTGAACTTCCGATTTTGATTGTTATGGGCGACCATTATTTTTTCAACGATTCAATTGCCACCGGAAGGATCGGGATTTCAAGAGATACACGCATTAACTCAGATGAGGAACTGGACAATTACCTGAAAGTACATCCGGAACTGATAGGTAAAATCACCAAAAACAGAATGACCTACATCAACAAACAGGCTCCGGTTGGCCTTTTCAGCATGATGCAAATGTTTGGCGGCAATCAGGCCGAAACTGAAATGAAATTTTCGTCGCAATTGAGCTGGGAAGATCTGCGGAATAAACACCTTATTTTTATTGGTTCCATTAAAACCATTGGTTTCCTGAAGAACACCATCGAAAAACTGGGTCTGAAATACGATCTTGAAAATACTTCGTTCATTTACCAAACGGCCGACAGTTTGCTGAATTTTAATAACCGCTCGGAAAATTATCTCCAGAACGAACATGCCTGCCTCATTCATTTTAAAACTGCTGACGGACGCAAAATTCTGTTCCTGCTTTCTGATTCGGACATCGGCAACATTGCCGCTATTAAATATCTGACCGATGAAAAAAGCACCGCTCTTCTGATGGCAAAATCGAAAGTTGGCGGCCCCAACTTCAAGGCAATATTTCAGGTGAAAGGGTTGGAATTGACCGACTTCCAGATTGAATTATTAAGAGTTGATCCGATTGTTTTTTCGGTAGCTGAAATCTGGCCGTAAAAAAAGGGAGGTAACGTTTGGGGTGGTAAATCTTTTATCCAGACTCACCCCCTCGCACCCAAGGTGCTCGCCCCCTCTCTTTTTCAAAGAGAGGGGGAAGGCCGCCTGCGGACTTCGGGGTGAGTATGAGATATATAATTACTCATCCGGTTCCTCTTAGAGAAAAAAAAAGAGACCTGGTTTCCCAAATCCCTTCATTTAAAGCTTAAAAATGTTCCTGAATTTATACCGGAATTTCCATTGCCAGTATTTTCGATTGTTTAATTGTTTTTATGGGCACATTGTTTTCAATGTCCCCGATGCACAAACCATCTCTTTGGTTGATGGTTTCAGATCCAACATTCAATTCGCCTGAAATTACAAACAGGTACAAAAGGTTCCCGGGCTTTTTCATTTGATAACTAAATGTTTTTTCAGGAGAAAAAACTCCCAGTGAGAACCATGCCTGTTGATTGATCCACAGCGAATTGTCTTTTCCATCGGGTGAAACAACAGTTCGCCAGGTTTCATTCATTTCATTTTCCTGAAATTTAGCCTGACCGTAACGTGGTTCAACATTTTTCTTATCAGGGAAAACCCAGATCTGAAGTAAATTTACATCAGACGTTTCCGAATGATTGAATTCAGAATGCTGGATACCGGTTCCTGCCGACATTACCTGCACCTCGCCTGAGGTTATTACCGACCCGTTGCCCATGCTGTCGCGGTGTTCAAGTTCACCATCAAGCACAATGGTAATGATTTCCATGTTGTCGTGCGGATGGGTGCCAAAACCCATTCCAGCCTGAACGATGTCGTCATTCAGCACACGCAGTGCTCCAAAATGCATCCGGTCGGGGTTGTAATAACTGGCAAAACTAAAGGTATGCCATGTTTTTAGCCAGCCGTGATCGAAGTGCCCTCTGCATCCTGAGCGGTGAACGGTGAGTTTCATGATTACAAATTACTCCGCTACCACCAGGTTGAAGTCAAGGGTAAATTCATCGTAGATGGCTTTGTCGCCTAAATTGTCGAAGAATGAATTTGATCCGTAACGAACATTGTATTTTGAGCGGTCGATGGTGAGTTTCCCGTTATACACGGTACTTGTTCCAACTTTTGTTGAAGTTGTAGTGAAAGTGGCAGGATTGGTAATTCCTTTGATGGTTAGATTACCGGTAAAGGTATGGCTGTTGCCATTGCTTTCAACTTTGGTCACAACAAGTTCGGAGGTTGGATTGGTTTCTACTGAAAAGAAATCGTCTGATTTCAGGTGACCAACCAATTTTGCATTCATTCCTGCATCTTTGATATCTTCGACGGTCAGTGATTGCATGTCGATCACGACTTTTCCGCCGGTAACTTTACCATTGCTAACTTCCAGGCTGCCTTCCTTCACCGAGATGGCTCCGAAATGCTCGCCGGTAACTTTTTTACCAAGCCATTTTACACTACTTTTTGCTGCATCAACTTTCTGTGATCCTGCAAATACACTTGTTGTAAGTGAAAGGGCAAGTACAAATACGCCCAGTGATTTTAAATTAACTGATTTCATAACTGTTAAATTTTTAATTGTTTTTACAGTTACAAACATACACTGAAAGAAAAGGGTAGAAAATGGACTAAAAAAGGATTTAATGGTATTTTTTTCGGCTATGATCGCGAAAATCTTTTAAAGTGGTGCCCGTGTATTTCCTGAAAAAGCGGCTGAAATAGGCCGGATCGTCGAATCCGAGCTGAAATGCGATCTCTTTTCCTGACAGACTGCTCGAGTAAAGTAATTTCTTGGTTTCTTCAATAACCCGGTTCCTGATCAATTCACCGGCTGTAATTCCGGTCGTCTTTTTTGCAACTTCATTCAGGCACGAAGGATTCATATTCAGCATTTCTGCATACGACGACACATTCTTTTGCAGTTGGTAATTTTTTTCGATCAGCTGTTTAAATTTTATGATCGTGACATCGGGAGTTGAATCCATTTCTTCCTTGGGCGCCTCATACTGCTGATCGAAAATGCGACGCGATTCAAGTAAAAACAAGTGTAATAAGTTCAGGATGATTTCCGAACTATAATCGTCGGAATGCCGGAATTCATCAAAAATAAATCCGGTAATGTTTTTCAGTTTATCCTTTTTTTCGGGAACAACTTTGATCAGACTTTTAAATTCAGGATTGTTGAAAAGCCGGTATTCCTTTAAAGGCACATGGTTTTTCTGATTGTACTGAATAAATTCCTCGTTAAAAAGCATGTAAATTCCCGTCACAGACTGGTCGATGTACATCCGGTGCTTTAATCCCGGCGGAACAAAAAGTACCGTGTCGGCTTTAAGGCTGTATTCAACAAATTCGGTGGCATGAATGGCTTCGCCGGAGTCGATCCAGAAAATGGAATAAAAATCGTGAAGATGAGGCATGAGGTTGTGCTCAATTTCATCTTCAGCAAAATCGCTGATCTTTCGGATAGTGAAGATCTTTTCGCTTCCTGCGTCAATTAACGGCTGGGATTTCAAGGTTTTGTATTTATGATTGTCAGGTTGCATACCTAATTTGGCATTTTGCGTCAGTCAGTTGTGGTCATTTTTTGTCATTCTGTTGTCATTTTCTGGCAACTTAATGACTACCAAATGACAATTGAATGACTTTTATGACATAGGGTAATATTTCGGATATCAATTTTTATTGTACCACCCTGATTTCAATTGAAAGATCCATCGCCAAACGATAGGCAGCCGAAACACCGCAATATTTTTCTTCGGAAAGTTTTACTGCTTTTTCGAGCTTATCCAATGGCAGATCTTTGCCTTTAAACTGGTAAATTACTTTCATCTGGTGATAGCGCATTGGGTGTTCTTCAGTTAAATCGCCTTCAACAATCACATTAAAAGCCTCCGGTTCAACCTTCATTTTTTTCAGAATCATTATCACATCAATGCCGGTGCAACCAGCCAATGCGGTCAGCATCAGTTTTTTTGGTCGTGGCCCGAGATCATCGCCGCCACCTTCTTTCGATGCGTCAACCACCAAATGATGTCCGTCCATATCACATTCGAATGCTAAATTTTGTTTCCAGGCCAAGTCAAGTACATGTTTCATATCAACTATTGAATAAATAAGTTATTTTTACGTTTAAAATCTGAGGAAAAGTATCACTTTGAAAATTAAGAATACGTATTTCAACGTGACATCGAAGCCTTAGCATTGTTAAATCTATTAACAAAATAACTCAATGAGAAGTTCAATTAAGCGACCTACCGATGATGAATGCGATTTGGAAGGATTTCAATTGTTTAAAAAACTTACCGTACAGGAAATTGCCCAGCTCAATTACGACAAAACCTGTTCGTTGTACAAAAAAGGAAGTATTATTTACAGGGAGGGTAGTCGGTTAACAGGATTTTATTGTGTTACACGAGGTATTCTAAAAATATTCAAAACGGGTATCGATGGAAAAGAGCAAATCATACGCTTTGCCAAAAAGGGCGATATTATTGCTTACCGCTCGCTTTTAAGTCAGGAATTGGCCTGTACCACAGCAAAAGTAATAGAGGAGAGTGTGTTAAGCCACATTCCGTATCAAACACTTTTGTTCCTGATACAGAACAACTGGCAATTTGCCCACCACATGCTGCAAATCGTGTGTAAAGAGTTGCGCGAGGCAAATGATTACATCACCGATATTGCACAAAAATCGGTTCGCGAACGACTTGCCGAAGTACTGTTACTGCTGAAAGAAAACTTTGAACTTGACAATTCAAATACTTTGCAGATTTCGCTTACCCGGGAAGAACTTGCAAACATGGTTGGGACTGCTACCGAAAGTGTGATTAGATTACTTTCTGAATTTAAACAGGATCAGCTGATTGACCTGCAAGGCAGGAAAATAAGGTTTATCAATGTTCCGGGTCTGACCAAAGTGGCCAACCTGCTTTAGTCTGAACTACCGGAAGATTCCTGTTGATAAGATAAATTAACAGTGCTTTATAGAGTATATTTTCAGGAATTTGTAAGTTTGCACGGATTATACAACTATGGAGCACTCTGGTTTTGACAACAATGAAAATCCGCAGCGGATTTCTTCAGGCAATTTAATAGTAAGTTTTTTCAGGCTGAAAAGCATTGTACCACTTTTGATTGGTATTTCACTTTTTTACCTGATCTTTTATACTTCCTGTGCCAATCAGGGAATGCCAACTGGTGGCGAAAAAGATACCATTCCACCGTACATCGTAAAAACAGTCCCCACCTTACGTGGAACAAATTTTAAAGGTTCCGACCTCCGTTTTACGTTCGATGAATACATTATTCCGGACGAAATAAGAGAAAAGCTGGTCATTTCGCCTCCGATGAAAAAGAAGCCTGTCATTAAAATGAAAGGCAAAACTTTGATTATTGAATTTGCTGAAGATCCGAAGAAGGAAACGACATATTCTCTTGATTTTAAAGATGCAGTTGCCGACAACAATGAAAAAAATCCGATTAAGGATTTGCGGTTTTCATTCAGTACCGGCGAAACATTTGATAGTTTGCGTGTTGCAGGATATGTAAAAAATGCCCTGAACCAGGAACCGGTTGAAAAAGTACTGGTCGTATTGCACCGTCAGTTGGATTATACCTTTTTTATCGACAGCATTCCGGATTATATTGCAACAACAAATAAGGAAGGCTTTTTCATGATTGACAATGTTGCGGCAGGCAACTACCGCCTGTATGCAGTTACTGATGCTGACAATAGTCTGACTTATAATCAGAATGCAGAACTGATTGCTTTTGCCGATTCATTAATAGTTCCTTTAGCAATTTTTCATCCAGAAAACGACACCATTGTTGAAGGAATTGATACGATTGTTGTGTCGGGCCATGTTGACTATTCCCCCGGACCGCAATACCTGATGATGTTTGAAGAAGTAAAATTTGATCAGTTCCTCGATTCTTACAAACGCAATCAGGCCAATAAATGCGATTTCTATTTCACTGAATCGCTCAGTGATTCTTTCAGGATAAATCTTTTAAAGCCATTTGCTACAGGGGAATGGAATTTTATTGAATCGAACCTGAAACGCGATTCGATTACGGTTTGGCTGACCGACACCCTGATAAGTAACCGCGACACCGTATTGTTTGAACTTAGATACGAAGTGCTCGACTCGCTGAACCAGCTGGTAAACATGCTCGACACAATTGAGATGGTTTACACTGCGCCCAAAGCGCCTAAACAAAGAAGAAAAAAGGATGAAGTTGTGGAACTTCCCACCATTATTTTGTCGAACAATATCAACTCCTCGGCACACGATTTATACCAGAGGATAAATATTGAAGCTCCCGAACCGTTGCTTTCGTTCGAGACAAACATGGTGAGGCTTTATTCTATGATAGATACAGTGCAAACAGAAATTCCGATAGTGGTTGTAAAAGATACCAATTCGATCAGAAAGTATTACATAGAATACGACT
>JAUYTA010000077.1 GCA_030695265.1 Bacteroidota bacterium | reverse complement strand
AATTGCTGCGGGTACTCGAAAGCAAGAGTTTTGTGCGCGTTGGCGGCAACAAGGAAATATCTTCTGATTTCCGGGTAATTTGTGCCACGAACAGAGATTTGAAAAGCATGGTGGAAAAAGGGATTTTCCGCGAAGACCTTTTTTACAGGCTAAACGTGGTAAATATCAATGTTCCGCCACTTCGCGAAAGGATTGAAGATATTCCGCTGCTTGTTGATTACTTTATCAAAAAATACTGCATGTCAATGAACAGGCCGCTTATTTCCATCGATTCAGGAGCATTAAAACGTCTGGAAGAATTCCCGTTTCCGGGAAATATCCGCGAACTTGAAAACATGATCGAGCGCGCAATTGTAGTTGGAAACGGTAAAAAAATCAGCCTTAAAGATCTTCCATTGGGAAAAACGGTCGTCAATACCACTTTTGAAAGCCTTGACGACCTCGAAAAAAACCACATTTTTCAAATTCTCAGCAAATACAACTGGAACATTTCGGTTTCGGCCAAAGCCCTGAAAGTTGACAGAGTAACGTTATACAACAAAATAAAGAAATACGATTTAAAACCTGCCAATTAATCAGGAACCAATCTGGCTTCTATTAAACTGATTGTGAATGAATCTGGAAAATATCACGTTAATTTCATTTGGATATTTCGAGAAAGAACTTCTTGAAATGGTCGTGAATGACGTAGAACGAGAGTTTTCACTTCCGGTAAAAATTCAGGATGGACATTTGGATTTAAGTGAATTTTATGATTCGGCCAGAAGGCAATATGATGGAAACAAGCTAATAAAGGAAATTGATTTCCGGTTTGCTTCCGATACGGTTAAAATACTCGGAATATTTAATGTTGACCTTTTCATCCCCATTCTTACCTATATATTCGGACAGGCTTTTTTAAACGGGCGCGCTGGCATCGCCTCTGTTTACAGGCTGAACAATGAACGTTACGGCATTAAAGCCAACGGACAAATCTTTGTCGATCGTATACGGAAGGAAGTTATTCACGAACTCGGCCATACTTTTGGATTGATACACTGCAAAAATCCCGATTGTGTGATGAGGTCGAGCACGTATGTGGAAGATATTGACCAAAAGAGCCATCATCTGTGCAATCAGTGCAAGTTGAATCTGATGATTTGATTACTTTTGCACCATCACTTAAAACCAATAAATGAATAAGTTTATTTACACTATTTCCGGAGCATTATTGCTTCTGGCAGCCTGCACCGGAACTTCAACCAAATCAATTCAGGAGGATCGTTTGACAGATTTCGTCGATCCGTTTATCGGAACCGGCTATCACGGACACACTTTTCCCGGGGCCGCTTATCCATTCGGACAAATACAATTGAGCCCCGATAACGGCACTCAAGGCTGGGACTGGTGCTCGGGTTATCATTATTCCGACAGCGTTGTGGCAGGTTTTAGTCACTTGCACCTGAGCGGAACCGGAATCGGCGATTTGGCCGATATTTCATTTTTGCCTGTAGCTTTTGAAGTGACATTTCAGGAAGGCGAAAAAAATGCCGACTTTGTTTCCCGTTACGCCGGAAAATATAGCCATGACCAGGAAACAGCTAAGGCTGGTTATTATGCTGTAACACTAAAAAACAATGGCATAAAAGCTGAATTTACAGTCACAGAAAGAGCGGGCTTGCACCGGTATTCTTTTCCTGAAGGAGGCGAAAACAATCTGCTGATCAATCTCGGTTTTGCAATTAACTGGGACAAACCATACCAAACAACCCTGAATGTTGTTGATAGTTCGCTGGTTACCGGTTCGCGTTTATCAAAAGGCTGGGCCGCCGATCAACATGTATTTTTTGCTGTCCGCTTTTCGCAACCCATTTCGAAATCTGAAATCACAAATGTTGGTGGCGAAGGCCGCACTGTTGGCTTGCTGAAATTCAATGAAAAACAGGTGATGGCCAAAGTTGGCGTTTCATCCGTCAGCATCGAAAATGCGCTGGCAAACCTTGATTCTTCGTTACCGGGTTGGAATTTTGAAGCCACTGCGCAAGCCGCCTCAGACGCCTGGGAAAA
>JAUYTA010000065.1 GCA_030695265.1 Bacteroidota bacterium | reverse complement strand
CGGAGGCAATGAATAAAACGGCAACCCGTCCGCGGAAATGCGCCAAACAATGCATTTCCTATATTGCGGACGAAATGGAATACATTAAAAAAATAAAAGAAAAATTGATTTGATGTTTCGCAAATTTACATACCGCCTGATAGTATTACTGGTCATTTGCTCTGTTTTCGAACAGAAGGCAAAAGCCCAGGAGTATCCGTGGTTGTTGCAATACGTAACGAACATGCATACCATTAATCCGGCCTATGTTGGTATCTGGGACAAAGCCGGTGTGCTGCTCTCCTCCAGAACAAACTGGGTAGGCGTTCACGGCGCGCCATTAACGCAATATCTTGGTTATTTCACACCGATTAAAGACCAGCGAAGTGGTGTTGGCCTGAGCATTAAGCAGTTGAACATGGGTAGGGAAAAGCGGATTTTCCTGACAGGCGATTATTCGTTTCAGGTGCGTACCGACCTGACACATTTTTTGCGCTTTGGGCTAAGGGCAGGAATTGCAAATTTCGACAATAATCTGACTGAATATCAACTTTATCCCGACCGTATTCCTGATTCCGAATTCACTTCCGACATCCGGATGTATTACATGACCACTTTCGGGATCGGGGCGGTTTTCTTCACAGAGGATTATTACATCGGATTTTCCGTACCGCAGATTATCAACAATTCTTTCAGTGTCGTCCGGTCAGATTACTCATCGTTGTACGATTTCAAAACAGCTTTTCTGTCAGTAGGATATGTTTTCGGGTTCAACAGAACAGTTTTTCTGCGGCCAAACCTGCTTATTGCAGCAACCATCGGCGAACCGGTTTATGCCGATGCTTCAGCAATTGTATATTTACCGAACGACCTTCAGTTTGGACTTAATTTACGATCCAACGGTACAGTCTGTTTTTCAGGCCAGTATTCTTTCAGGAATAACATCAGAATAGGTTTTGCCGCCGACTACGCGGCAATTTCCGACATCCGCAAATACCAGGTTGGAACTTATGAAGTTCTGGTAGGCTATGATTTCAATATCTACAAAAGAAAATACACAAAACCACATTATTTTTAGGCCTTCAGTTGCCTCAACAAAAAAATCCTGACAAGTTTTGAGAACCTTGTTAGGATTTTTCATTCTGTTCACGAAGCCGAATTGCTTTGATTTCCAATTTCCATTCCCTGCCTGCGGCTGGCAGGCGTCCGAGAGATGCTCTTCCCTTTGTGAAACATTCATGCAGGAACGGGTTGTCGATTCATTTTCAACTTCTATCCGTCGCCTAAAGGCAGACAGCCTGTCCCGATTTTTATCAGGAGCAAAGGATATTGCTTTTTTCATCATTTCACATTCGTTCGCACCTAAAGGCGCATTTGTCAACTTCACATCATCAAATCTTCACATTGTCGAATTGTCGAATCGTCGTTTCTATAATGGGATTGCTTCCCCCTTCCTTCGTCGGTGTCGCAATGACGCTCGCCTTCTCGCCTTCTCGCCTTGTCGCCCTCTCGCCCTCTCGCCTTGTCGCCCTCTCGCCCTCTCGCCTTGTCGCCCTCTCGCCTTGTCGCCTTGTCGCCTTCTAACTCCCCATTTCCGACAAAAACCTGATTCGCATCAGGCGGATATCCTCTTCAGTATAATCGTTTTCTCCAAGTTCTTTGAGTGCAAGGCCAATGTCATCATCCTGTGATTCCCTGAAATAATCGAATATTTCTTCCTGACGGTCTTCGTCCATAATATCATCGATGTAATAATCAATGTTGATTTTGGTGCCGGAGTTAACTATCACTTCAATTTCGGAAATCAGTTCCTTGAAATCAATTCCTATCGAATCAGCAATATCATCAAGAGATATTTTTCGGTCGATGCTTTGAATGATGCCAACTTTTATTTTTGATTTGTTGGCAACGCTTTTCACTACAAAGTCCTGCAGCCTTTCAATCTCGTTCTCTTCAACATACAGTTTAATCAGTTAGACGAACTCCTTGCCATATCTTTTTGCTTTTCCTTCGCCAACGCCCTGTATAAATTTCAACTCGCTGATGGTAGTTGGATACTGAAGGGCCATATCAGAAAGCGATGGGTCCTGAAAAATCACAAAAGGTGGCAGGTTCAGCTTTTTCGAAATCTTTTTTCGAAGGTCTTTCAGCATGGCGAACAATTCCGGATCGCCTGAACCACTTGCCTGAGCAGCCGCTGCATTGGCTTCCTCTTCGATGGCATCGTAGTCGTGATTTCGTACCAGCAAAAAGTCGTATGGTTTTTCCAGAAAATCGTATCCCATTTGTGTCATTTTCAGCAAACCGTAGTTTTCAATGTCTTTGCTTATGAATCCGGCAATCATGCTTTGCCTGAAAACGGCATTCCAGAATTTTTCACCATGATCGTTTCCCGACCCGAAGGATTCGAGTTCGTAATGGCGGAACGACTTCACAGC
>JAUYTA010000064.1 GCA_030695265.1 Bacteroidota bacterium | reverse complement strand
CATTTATTGTTTTAAAACATCTAAGGCAAATAAAAAGTTTATTTACGCTATGAGAATAGTCACCATTTTTTGGATTAAGAAATGATATTTCTCAGTGCCGAAAGTAATAACAATTGATTTATTGGAATAATTTTATAAATGAAATTTCATGAACTGTACGAATTTCCCTGCGAATGGTTCGTTTTGAGGGTCGAATGGTAAATTTAATTGTAGAATGAAATTGGAAACTGAATCAAAATCAGAAATAACTGATCACTTTTAGTCTCCGTTAACTGAATAAATCAACATTTACTTGTCAAGTTATAAGGATTTGACTATACTTGCAAAAAATTTCGAACAAGTACTGATTATCCAAATTATCAATTCCAAAACTTTTTTTTCAATTACTTGACCTTTTGGATATTAACAAATCAATCAAAAATTATGTATGATATTATTGAATTAAGCAGAAAACTTCTACCTGACTTAAAAGATATTGCAAAAGAGCTTGATATTAAAAAAGTTGAATCTTATAAAAAACAAGATCTTATCTACAAGATACTTGACATTCAGGCAATTAAAGCTTCAGAAAAAAAACCTGAAGAAAGAAAATTTAAATCACCCCGCGATTTGAATCAACCCAAACGTGAGGAAACTTCGGTTCTTAATAAATTATTTGGGTTCAGAAAAGAAGAAAAGCGTACTGAAACCACTGAAGTGAAATCTGAAGAAAAGGTGGTAACTGAAACACCCGCAAATCCTTCTGCCAACGAACAAAAAAAAGAAGGTAAAAGAGAATTTCAGATTAAGAAAAGGCCACGCACAGAGCATATTAAAGCCGGATCATCCAATCAGGGCCAAAATCCAGGTCAACAAAAACACAAACCAAACCCGAATCAAAACAAAAATCAGCATCAACCTCAGAAAGTAAGAGAAGAAATTCTGCTACCGGACGATACCATTGAGAATGAACCTGAAATTTCAGTTTCTGAACCAGTTGAAGAACAAAAAGTTATCGTTGTTCAGAAACAGGAAAACAGGTCGGATTTTGTGAACACGGATGAAGTAGATCAAGATACCCAGGAAGATAAAAAGGTTGAGCCACAGAATAAGAAAAAGAATTTTGAGAATAACCCGAAATGGGAGAACCGCGAAAATCAAGGTCCGAAACAGCCAAAGCATCAACCGAATCAGGAAAAACCGTATGAATTTGATGGAATTATCAGCAATACCGGTGTCTTGGAAATTATGGTCGATGGCTACGGATTCCTGCGTTCATCAGATTTTAATTACCTGAACTCGCCCGATGACATTTATGTTTCCCAATCGCAAATTAAACTTTTCGGCCTAAAGACCGGCGATACAGTTACCGGAACAATCCGTCCGCCAAAAGAGGGCGAAAAATATTTCCCATTAATTAAAGTAATCGAAATCAACGGAAGAACACCGGATTATATCCGCGATCGTGTGCCTTTCGAGCATTTGACTCCTTTGTTTCCAAACGAAAAATTCAACATAACAGGTAACGGACACGATAACATTTCCACCAGGATTATCGACCTGTTCACCCCTATCGGCAAAGGACAGCGCGGATTAATTGTAGCGCAGCCAAAAACCGGTAAAACAATGTTGCTTAAAGAAATAGCCAATGCAATTGCAGCCAATCATCCTGAAGTTTACATGATGGTTCTGCTGATTGATGAGCGACCTGAAGAGGTTACCGATATGGCCCGCCACGTAAACGCAGAAGTTATTTCGTCAACTTTTGACGAACCAGCTGAACGCCATGTACGGGTGGCCAACATGGTTCTCGAAAAAGCCAAGCGCCTTGTAGAATGCGGGCATGATGTGGTGATTCTGCTCGATTCAATTACCCGTTTGGCGCGTGCATACAATACAGTTTCGCCGGCTTCAGGAAAAGTGCTTTCGGGTGGTGTTGATGCAAATGCGTTGCACAAACCAAAACGTTTCTTCGGAGCAGCCCGTAACATCGAAGAAGGTGGTTCGCTTACAATTCTGTCAACTGCTTTGACAGATACAGGTTCGAAAATGGACGAAGTGATCTTTGAAGAATTTAAAGGTACCGGTAACATGGAATTGCAGCTCGACCGGAAATTGTCGAACAAACGTATTTTCCCTGCTGTCGATATCAATGCATCGAGCACCCGCCGTGAGGATTTATTACTGACGAAAAGTGTTCTCGATAAAATTTATATCCTGCGTAATTTCCTTGGCGATATGAACTCGAATGAAGCAATGGAATTCCTTAAAACAAGAATCATGAGAACCGATTCGATTGAAGAATTCCTGATTTCGATGAATGACGGATAAATAGTTTACAGTCGCAGTGTTCAGTGTTCAAAAAAGAAATGATGCAAACTGAGATTGACCACTGAATACTGAGACTGAATACTGAGACTGAGACTGAATACTGAGACTACCTCATTCCCAGCTTGAAGTTAAAACTTGTTGACGGCTGAACAGACTCGTAATTAAGATATTTCTTCAGAATTCGCTTTACAACATTTGCAGTAATTATTTCTCCTGAATAATCGATTAAAAACCTGTTGAAACCGCTTTTCTCCAACTGATTGCGGTAATGAAACAAAGCAACCGGAATAGTGGGATAAACAATTGTAATTCCATCTTTTACTTCTATCCTGAATTTTTTGTTGTTCTCGTCGGCAAACATTTTCGATTCCTGATGCGACTTGACCGGCATTCGCGAATAAAACAATTCAGGATAAAAATACAACGGAACAATCCCCTGCCGGTTTTTCATCGACAACAAATTTTCCAGATCATTTTCCTGCGGATATATATAATCACTGATTTGTTCGTCGCCCAAAACCTTTGCAGCCGCATCATTCAATACATATACATTCTCGTTGCAACGCACTTTAGAGCCTTTCGGAAGCAGCATTTTCTGCGATAAATGACTGATAAAAAACTGGTTAAATCCAGAAGCTGCTAATCTTTCAGCCAAATTCCGGTAAAATTCAAGGTTATTTTCAGAAATGAATTTTGGTAATTCGATGCGTATTTTTTGGCGGTTTGACTGAAAAAGGATGGCGTTCGGATCGAAATTTTCCCAGTCGGATTTTTTATAGGAAAGAATTACTGCATCGTAATCTTCGAAGCGCAGTTTTGCAATCCATTCCAGGCTACCGACACGAACCAGCAGCATTGGTTTTTGTGGTTTTCCAGAAAAGTTGATGCTGTTTCTAATCTCATTCTTGTTTACCAATTGCTTTTTCAATTCAGGCAAAGTATTCACATTTCCTAACCTAGACGAAAAACTTTGGGTTTTCAACCTTACCAGCAATACATCGTCACCTTTTTTGACTTTTTCGGCCAAATCAGTTGGAATTTGGTAAAGATTTCCATTCAGTTTAAAATTCTCCACTTTCACGTACAACTGATCATCCTCATTTTTATTCCTGATGCGCAAACGGTAGCCATCGCCAAGCGGCAAACTGCTCTGGAAAGAAATGATGTTTTTAGTCACTTCCGCAATTTTCCCGATCAGTTTTCCGGTTGAAGGATCATCTGTTATTCCATCGCCGATGTCGCCACCCAAAAAGTAGGTGGTTTTCTCGCGACCGGTATCAGATTCAAGCATTTCGGCAGCTTCCGTATATTTTTCAGGATTGTTCAACGCTATCCGATAGGCTTTACAAACCTGAAACACATAATCAGCTGATTTCATCCGGCCTTCAATTTTCAATGAGTGAATTCCGAGATCTACAATTTTTTGCAGGTTACTGAGCTGCTGATTGTCCTTCAGGCTAAAAAGCGCGTGCTGCTCCTCACCGTCCTGATACAAACGGCGGCAACTTTGCTTGCACAATCCGCGGTTCGCGCCCTGCCCACCGGCATAACTACTGAAAAGACACATTCCGGAGAAAGAATAACACAAAGCGCCATGCACAAACAATTCGAGTTCGGCTTTGCTTTCCTTTGCAATCTTTTCAAGTTCGGGCATGGTTAATTCGCGTGCTAAAACGGTTCGTACGATTCCTTTTGATGCCGCAAAATTTACGCCCACAGAATTGTGGTTGCCCATTTGGGTGCTTGCGTGAAGAACCAGTTTTGGGAAAAACTTTCTCGCAATAAAATAAACGCCCCAATCCTGAATGATAATCGCATCAACTCTCAACGAATTCAGAAATGACAAAACATCGATCAGTTGATCAAGCTCCTTGTTCTTTATCAGCGTATTAAGAGTGATATAAACTTTGACATTTTTTTCATGCGCCTTATTAACCGCAAGTTGAAGCATTGGCCGTGAAAAGTTACTGGCCCTTCCGCGTGCGTTAAACTCCTGAAGCCCCATAAAAACAGCATCAGCCCCACCGTTCAGGGCTGCATAAAACGATTCGGCATTTCCAACGGGAGCTAATAATTCGGGCCTTTTATTTGTCATGAAACATTTTTAACTCCACAAAAGTATCAAATTTACCTTTTCTTTATAGCTCTAAACACATTACAATGATTCCTTATTTTTAACAATTCTAAATTACACATTTCAACCTATTTTGACATCTCTGGATAGCAATTGATAATTTTGAAACATTACTTTTGTAGTACTAAGTTCTGAAAATGCAAAATCTGGTAACCATTCACAACATTCTACAGGAACAATCCCGTTTAACAATCAGAAGAGAACTTCTGAATGAAATAGACTGGAACCAAAGGATTATCGGGATCAAAGGATTTCGGGGTGTGGGAAAAACAGCCTTCCTGATTGATGTTGTGAAAGAAAAATTTCTGAACGACAAAACCTGCCTGTATGTCAACCTCAATAATTTTTACTTTACCAAAAGGAAAATCATTTCTTTTGCTGACGAATTCTACAAAACAGGCGGCAAAACACTGATTCTCGACCAAATACATAAATACCCTGATTGGGCTTCAGAATTAAAAAGCTGTTACGACAATTTTCCTCAACTTCAAATCATTTTTTCAGCCTCTCCGGTTTTGCGGGTTATTGAGGGAAACAGCGAATTGCAGGACATTGCCAAAATTTATCATCTCGAAGGTCTCTCTTTTCGCGAATACCTGAACCACCAGTCGAACCTGAATTTCAGGAGATATACTTTGCAGGAGATTCTGACCGATCATGTAAAAATTGCGCAGGAAATTACCAAAGAGATAAAACCACTGGCTTTTTTAAATGATTATCTGAAAGATGGTTTTTATCCATATTTCTTCGAAAACAGAGGCTTTTACAATGAAACGCTTTTAAAACACATTAACCTGGCATTGGAAATTGATGTGACCTACCTCAATCAGATTGATTTGCAATACCTACCGAAACTGCGGAAGTTATTACAGATCATCGCCAGCCAGACACCTTTTTCACCCAATGTGAGTAAGCTTAGCGCCGATGTACAAACGTCGCGGGCAACCATCATGAATTACCTTCGATATCTGAAAAATGCACGGATCATCAACCTTTTATTCTCGAACGGCAATGAGGATGAGATAAAAAAACCGGATTTGGTCTTTCTGCACAACACAAATCTGATGTATGCCATTGATCCGGCCAATATCAGCAA
>JAUYTA010000058.1 GCA_030695265.1 Bacteroidota bacterium | reverse complement strand
TAATCGCTCCTGAGTGGCTCATGGCATCCCACCACTGGTAATTGCTGTGATATTCAGTCGGGAAGTCGGCCAAAGCCGGATGATTCGGGTCAACCAAAACGCCCAGCGTGTGTGGCGCTTGTCCTTTGGTCCAGGCAGTGTTCCAGAAAATACTGGAGAACCCGATTTTGATGTCGCCACCCATTTCTTTTGAAAGCGTTCCTTTTTTCAGGTTCAGCAACACAGATCCGCCATTTTTCAGGAGCTGCATAGTTTGGGCATCCAGTTTCTGAACCACCCTAATATTCTCTTCTCCTGAAATTGCTTCTTTCACCTCCGGATATACCCAGAAATCCCAGCTGTTACTCAACCCGTTTATCGTTACTTCCAGTTTCAGCATTTCAGGAGTTGTAATTGATGACAGCGGAAACGAAACATCACCCAATTTAAGGCCATTACCCAATGGAATGTCAGTTTGTGTGAATTTACCCGACTGAATAAGCTTACCGGTTTTGTCGGTTATTTTCCATTCAGGAATGCAAGCTGCAATGGCTCCATCGCCATAATGAGCCACTTCTACCTCAGCTTCAAAAGTTTCGTTATTGGTAAAAATGAGTTTTTTCATGCGCGCCAGCGGTACTGTTGAATTGCAAAAACGCTTGTATTCTTCCGGAGAAATATATCCTTTTTCGCCCCAGAAAGGATCGAGCACTCCCACCAAAGCGGTTCCCTGTCCGGGAAAATCGTGCAAATCGAGCAACTGGAATCCGCCAAAATCTTTGGTGCGCAAGGCAGCTTCAATGTCGGCTTTGTAGCAAAGCGCCTGCAATTTTCCCGAGGCCAGCAAAAAGCTGTCGGCCAGTTGTTCCATGCCATGATCTTTCAAAGTTTCCTGAAAAAGTTCGAAATTGCGGGCTTTCAACACACCATCATATTGGGCTATTTCTTTGAAATTCGGATAAACGCACCACTGGCCAATTTCATGACTGACAATCGGTTGCGGAAATTTGGCATTGTATTCAGACCAGTCGTAGTTAGTGCGCGGAGCTTCACCGTTGATCACACTTTTTAATTCCTGTCCCCAGCCCTGAATTCGCGGATTGGAATCGCTCAAAAAATCGTTAACCGGAAGGTTAGGCCAGCCCGCTCCTGAAGTGTAAATGCGGCGGCTGTCCTTGTTTTTCCAGAAGTTTACAAATTCAGTGAGAAATTGATGCTGATTCGGCCCGCCCGGTTCGTTGCCATAGACAAACATGCAGAACGACGGGTGGTTGCCATATTCAGCCATCATACGTTCGCTTTCTTCATAAAGGTATTTATCGAATGGTTTTCCGTCGCCCAAAGTGGTTGACTGGTTGGCCCACGACGAAGCTTCCACCTGAAGGTAAAACCCGGTTTGGTCGGCAGCATCGAAGGCGGCTTTTGGCGGGCACCACGAATGAAATCTCATGTGATTCAAACCATGTGCACGGCAAATCTCAAAAATGCGAATCCATTCGTCAATATCGGTTGCCGGATAGCCGGTTTTCGGGAAAATGGCACACTCCAATGTTCCGCGTAAAAACGTAGGCTGACCGTTAATAAAGATTTGTTTGCCATTGGTTTTAAACTCACGCATCCCAAAAGTGGTTGTTAAAACATCAGTTTGCCCGGAAGTTTTATCTTTTAAACTGGCTTCCAACGAATAAACGTTCGGATGAAACTCGTTCCAAAGTTTCACATCTGCACCCATTCCGAGATTCATTTCCAGTTCGTTTTCACCTTCCTTCAACTCGAAATCTGCTGATTTTTTCTGCGAAGTTCCTGTAACTTGCAGATTCAACTTCACCGATGTCGCATTTCCTGATGGGTTCTGAACCTTCACTTTTACAGCTATCTTTTTATTCTGAACATCAGGAAATACCTGAATATTCTGGATTTTCACCATTGGGCGTGCTTCGAGATACAACTGCCCTATGGCTCCGTTCCAGTTGCTTTGGGTGTGGTCTGAAATGCTGTGCGAGTTAACGCCAGGATCAAAGTCTTTCACACGGTTGTCGATGCACAAAGTCAATCGGTGTTTGCCGGGCGTCAGGAAATTGGTCAGGTCGTATTGATGTGGCGTACCGAGCGAATTTTGCATTCCGACTTCCTTGTCATCAACCCACAAGCGACTTTCCCAATGGCATCGTTCGAGGAACAAACCCACCGACTGTCCATTCCAATCCTCTGGAATGGTTACTTCTTTCTGATACCACGCGGCGCCTTTGTAGTATTTCACCGGCTGCAGCCAGAATGGAATTTTGATGTTTCCCGGCTCGCGGAATTTGGCGTATTCCGGTTTTTTATAAAACGAACTGTCAACTATTTGACCAATCCAGAGAGTTGTCAACGTGATATCATCGCCTTTTCCGTTTGTTGTCAACGATCCGGGAAGTAATAGGCTATCCGACAAAACCTGATTGTACCAGGCTTCTGTGATGCCTTTATCAGAAGGATCCATCGCAAATTGCCAGGCTCCGGCAAGATCGATTTTTTGCTGTCGTGCAGGTTTTTTACAGGCTCCAAATAAAATTACAAACACTAAAATAACGAATAATTTGCTTTTCATAATTAATTATTTTTGAACCACATAGACATATAGAAAATATAGTTTATTTTTTAACTAAAATTCTATTGTGCACTATGTGCCTGGGTGGTTAATTTTCAATTTTTACATCTTTTCAATTTCTTCCAGCGATTTTCCTTTGGTCTCCGGAAGTTTTTTCAGGATAAACAGAAAGCCCGACAGACAGATAAATCCGTAGAGCCAGAAAGTTCCGCTGGCATCCAGTAATTTATTCAGGATTGGAAATGTATAAGTTAACACAAAGCAGGCACTCCATAAAGCAGTGGTTGCCAAAGCCATGGCTGCCCCGCGAATTTTATTCGGAAAAATTTCGGACAACACAACCCAGGTTATCGGGGCCAGTGTCATGGCATAAGTGGCAATGGCAAGCATCACCAAAACCAGAATGGCCAGACCTTTCAGTTCGAAAAAGTAACTTGTGCCAAGCATAAAATAAATGAGCGCCAGTCCAATTGATCCGAGCAGCATTAATTTGCGCCGACCCCAGCTATCGACCATTCGCATGGCCAAAAGGGTGAAAATCAGGTTCACTGTTCCGGTAATCACAATGTTGAAAAGCATGTCGCCAACTGAATATCCGGCGGAAGTGAAAATTTCTTCGGCATAGTTGAAAATTACGTTGATGCCGCACCATTGCTGAAAAACTGCCAACACAATTCCCAAAACCAGAACTGGGCGTACTTTTTTCGATTTCAACGCTTTCCAGTCAATTTTCGAATCTGTTCCGTGTAACGTTTCAGCAATTTCCTTTTGCTCCTGAAGGGCATAATCGTGTCCGCCAATTCGTTTCAGAATAGAAAATGCGGCTTCCGATTTGCCTGATTTAGCCAGGAAGCGGGGACTTTCAGGAATGAAAAATGCGAGCACAAAAAAAGCGAAGGCAGGCAGCGTTTCTGCCCAAAACATCCAACGCCACCCCATTTGCCCGTTCCACGACTGAACGATTTCCAGGTCGGAAACACCTTCCGAAACTTTATCGGCGATCAGGAAATTAATGATTTGCGCGGCCAAAATACCGATCACAATAGTTAACTGATTAATGGAAACTAAGCGTCCGCGCATTTGAGCCGGCGAAATTTCGGCAATGTACATGGGCGAAATGGCCGAAGCCAATCCGATTCCAAGACCACCAACCAAACGAAAGATGATGAAAGGCGTAAACTGATCAACCGCACCGGTACCAATGGCCGAAATGGTGAACAAAGCCGCTGCTATAATTAAGGGAGTTTTACGGCCAAAGCGGTCGGAGAGGTAGCCTGAGATCATGGCGCCAAACAAACAGCCAATCAGCGCGCTGCTCATTGCCCAACCTTGCAGGTAAGGCGAATTAGCGATGTCAAAGAATCGTTCGTAAAAAGGTTTGGCTCCACCAATGACTACCCAGTCGTAGCCAAAAAGTAATCCGCCCATGGCCGAAACCAGCGTGATGCCCAGAATAAATTGTCGGTTGAAGTTCGATTTGCTCACAAGTTCAGAATTTAATTGTAACAAAAATAGAATTCTTTTTGGCTTATTAAAATGAACAATTTCACCAAAATATGGATGATATTACCAAATCATACTATTCAACAGTTCATCAAAATAAATTCATAACAGCTTAAATAAATTATATTTGTGTCCGGAACAAACATTTCATTCAAGAATAGAATATCATTTTTATACACAATTAAGACATTTATAGAATGAGAAAACAAGACGGATTTCCCGGCCAGTTAAGTTATGTGATACCTGACCGTATTTTAATGCTTATCGAAAAGAATCCATTTTGCAGCGATTTGTTTATTACAGACATTGGATACTACCCAAACGCAAGGCATCACTTTCGCGAAAGGAAAAAAGGTGTAGAACAAACAATTCTCATCTATGCCATTGAAGGACAAGGGACAATAACGGTTAATAAGCAAGAATACCGACTTGCAGCCGACCATTTTTTCATAATTCCGGAAGGTGTTCCTCATTCGTATGCGGCCGACCTACAAAATCCATGGTCGATATACTGGATTCATTTTTCAGGAAATAAATC
>JAUYTA010000053.1 GCA_030695265.1 Bacteroidota bacterium | reverse complement strand
GAGGGTGACAAACTCCGACACAACATCCGAAATGTTTGCTGCATCCAATATTCGCTCGATGGTTGATTGATCAATCATAGCTGCAAATGTAAAAATTTTAAGTTTGAATCGGGCATGAAGAGACAATCGTCCGACATGTGTCTGAAAGGGAATAAGGTATAATAAATAACAAAAAATAGAACGCGGATAAAATATGATTTGGCGGATTAAAACTGATTAAAATCCCGACAAGTCGCGATGATTTATGTTTAAAACGTGTTGCAAATTCTGATGTCCGAACTTTGCACCTCGTCCAGATCGTTCAGGTGAATGGTTCCTTCAAAAAAGCTTTCGCCATCAAGCAGGTTGGGCATTATTTCCTTTACCAGGCTTTCCATTTGCAGGTTAAAAATATTCAGTATATCTACCCATTTCAGCCGTCCCGGAATTTTATTTTCCAATGTTCCTGAAAATTTGGAGGATTCGTAAACGAAATAAACGGTGGCTGAGCCTGTCGAAGCCTGAATGGTTTTTACCACCCCGCGCAAAACAGCCTCAGAAACTACCAACCCGGTAGCCTCCTGAATGTTGCGGATGGCGGCTGCATTCGTATCTTCCAGAATTCCAACATTGCCTTTTATGCCTGAATGTTTTCGCTTCAAAGGGCCATCTTCGGCTATTTGAAGAAAAAGAATGTGATCGGTTTTATTGTCAAAAAGAAACGAAAGTGTTTGTATGGATTGATGGTAGTTTAGTCCTGTCATGAAATATTATACTTTCCGGCAAATTTAATGAAATATTTCGGATGAAGACTTGTCTTTGTTCCAACTGTTTAAAAGATAACATTTCTCATTTAATGGATTCCATTCTTCGAAAGGGGGATGGAATCTTTTCTTAATTATTGTTGCAACTCTTTTAAAGCAAACATCCTTCCTTTTTTTTTTATATGTTGCCAAACATATGTTGATCGAAGCAACCTTTTGGCGGTTTTTAGAATCAATGGTATATGCTTATTTAATTTAAAAACCAAAAACAATGAAAACAACACTTTTAAAAATCAGTTTTATTTTCCTGTTCCTGAGTTTAATGGGGGCAGGATGCGAAAAAGAAGAAGAAATACTTTGGGAAATCTCTCCTGATAGTGAAACTTCGGTAATCCAAAAAGAACTGGATGGCATTGAATTCAAGTTCTGTCTCTTGAATGAAGAAGGACAACCTGCCACTGTTTTTAATGAAGGTGAAAATTTTACTTTCCAGTTTGCTATTAAAAATAATAGGTCTGAATCATTGCCTTTTTACGACTATGGGTACTATGAACTGGATGATTTCCTTGCAGTAAAGTCAGATGGAAAATCTTATGGAATACCTTTTTTATTTAAATATTATAGCACAACGCTAGAATTAAGATGGTTACGATCAGGAGTTTCCGATGAATTGAGTTATAATTTTACAGTTCCCTGGCATGATGACCGGGATGAATGGCAATTGCATTGGGGATATTTTCAAAGTACCAAACAGCCTTTTTTAGATAAAGGTAAGTATTACACTCAATTTGCTTATAATTTCACCTTTGGAATGCCGAACAAAGAACCTGAATTGAAAACAAGTCTAATTACGTTTAAAATCAATTTTGAAATAAAATAACCAAAATCATGAAAAAAATCTTTACAGTTATGTTGATATTGTGGGGGATAATTACTTCTTTTGCCTAGGTTCCTACCCGCATGTTTGAAAAAAACAAAGCCTTTGAAACACACCCCAAGTTAAAAATCTCCCAGAACTACTCTCCCGAAAAAAAGATGCCCGTTTTTGATGTTTCCCAGTTACTGGAAGAAGATAAAGCAGTGGAAGGCTTGGATTTCCCCTTCAGGTTTGGTAAAAGCTTTGATGTAAACCTTACACTGAAAGACGGGAAAT
>JAUYTA010000038.1 GCA_030695265.1 Bacteroidota bacterium | reverse complement strand
TTGCAGCTTCAAAAAAATTATAATTGATGAGTAATCAGAAAGAAATTCGCAGAAGAAGAACCTTTGCCATTGTAAGTCACCCGGATGCCGGAAAAACAACCCTGACAGAAAAACTACTTTTATTTGGAGGCGCTATACACGTTGCCGGCGCAGTAAAAAGCAATAAAATCAAAAAAGGAGCCACCTCCGACTTTATGGAAATCGAACGCCAGCGCGGTATTTCGGTGGCTACTTCAGTAATGGGTTTCGAATACGATGGCTACAAAGTGAATATTCTGGATACTCCCGGTCACCAGGACTTTCAGGAAGATACATTTCGTACACTGACAGCCGTTGACAGCGTAATTATTGTGATCGATGCTGCAAAAGGCGTTGAACCGCAAACTGAAAAACTGATGAATGTTTGCCGGATGCGCAAAACTCCTGTCATCGTTTTTATCAACAAACTCGACCGCCCAACTCAGGACACTTTTGAATTACTCGATGATATTGAACGTCAGCTGCAAATCAGCATCAATCCTTTAAGCTGGCCAATCAACAACGGCCCCGAATTTAAAGGAGTTTACAACATATACAATAAAAGCCTGAACCTGTTTAAGGCTTCTATTCAGGACATTGAACCCGGAATTTCGTTTACCGACTTGAATAGTCCGGAGCTCGAAAAATACATTAAAGGCGACGCTCAGACTTTGCGCGACGATCTGGAATTGGTTTACGGTGGCTATCCGCCTTTCAACCACGATGATTACCTTGCCGGAAACCTTGCACCAGTATTTTTTGGAAGCGCCTTGTACAATTTTGGCGTTCAGGAATTGTTGGATGCCTTTGTGAAAATTGCGCCATGGCCACGTCCTGTGCAAACCGAAGAACGCTTGGTTGAACCTGAAGACGGCAAATTCAGCGGATTCGTATTTAAAATTCACGCCAACATCGATCCCAATCACCGAAGCCGTATTGCATTCGTTAAAGTTTGCTCCGGAAAGTTTGAGCGGAATACCATGTACAAACAGGTCCGCACCGGAAAAACCTTTCGTGTATCGAGCCCGACCGCATTTATGGCTTCGCAGAAAGAAATCATCGAAGAAGCATTTCCCGGCGATATTGTTGGGTTTCCTGACAACGGATCATTTATCATTGGCGACACAATTACCGCAGGTGAGGAAATTCATTTCAAAGGTTTGCCAAGCTTTTCTCCTGAATTATTCAAATTCGTTGAGAATGCCGATCCTATGAAAACAAAGCAACTCAACAAAGGAATTGATCAGTTGATGGATGAAGGTGTTGCACAGCTATTTACCAGCCAGTTCAACGGACGGAAAATCATTGGAACAGTCGGACAACTTCAGCTTGAAGTAATTCAATACCGGCTCGAACACGAATACAACGCCAAATGCCGCTTTGAGCCAATGCAGATGTACAAAGCCTGCTGGATTCAAAGCAACAATCCGAAAGCCCTTGAAGAATTCAGGAACCGCAAGCACCAGAAAATGGCTACCGATAAACGTGGCCGCGATGTATTTATGGCCGACTCTCAGTTTATTCTCGACATGGCACAAAGCGAATTTAAGGATATCAAATTCCATTTCACATCAGAGTTCTAAAAATAACTACTTTTAAGCTTCGGTTTAAAATTAAACGCCCTAAATTTTAACAATATGTTATTTAGAATCAAACATCAACCAAGGCGATACTTTTAGCAGTTCAACTGTTTTATAGCTGTAATATTATACTATCATTTCACACAACTCGCTATGAATGAATTGAAATCATTGTTCGATGGTGATACATTTACGTACGTAATTCTTCCTTTACTTATTTTTCTTGCCCGCATAACCGACGTAAGCATCGGAACCATTCGCATTGTGATGGTTGCCAAAGGGCAAAAAATGATAGCACCTATTCTGGGATTTTTTGAAGTGCTCATCTGGCTGCTAGCCATCAGTAAAATAATGCAGAACCTCGACAATTGGGTTTGTTATGTGGCTTATGGAGCAGGCTTTGCCACCGGAAATTACATCGGAATGATCATTGAAGAAAAACTGGCAATGGGCATCATTCAGCTTCAGATTATTACCCGCGTGGATGCGCACAAACTGATTGAAAAGTTAAAATCTGAAGGATACGGAATTACACATCAGGAAGCACACGGTGCCATTGAAGAAGTTTCAATCATTTATTCCATTATTAAAAGAACCGAATTAGCCCATGTGGTTGATATTATCCGTACCTACAATCCCAACGCGTTTTACTCCATTGCCGATGTCAAATTTGTCAACAAAGGTCTGTACTCGCAGGTAAATCCGATGCAGTATTGGCGAAAGGGGAAGTGAGAAGAGCCGGAAGTCCGAAGACTGAAGTCCGGAGAAGGTGAGAAAATTAGGCTCAGTGGATATGTTACTGATTGTCAATCCAATTTTCAATTTTAATGCTTTCCATTCGTTCAAATCCCCTCACAATTACAATTCTTCTTTTATGTAACTACATTTTGAAGACCAATCCTTTTTCGTCCGAAAAGAGGGTTTTGTACTGAAAAAAGCTTTCGCGCGGACGGTTTTCATTATCGCCTTTATGTCCGTTGCCTGAAGGCAAACGGCAAAGGATATCGCTACAAATAATCAGTTTCGCTGATTAGAGCATTATCCTTTGCCGTCACATTCATGTGACGGACAGGAATCTTCACCACCATGTCAAGAGTACCGTACCTGCCCGACAAGCCATGGCAGGCGGGGGTACAAAATATTTCGCTTTCAAAATTCATCTTTGCCTTCATCTTTTTTCTTTGATACATGTTGTATAATATATAAATCGACTATGTTTTTAGTCATTAAAGACATCAAAACACTTGTATGACTAACTTTATAGTCATACATTTGTCGTGAAGGATTGACAAAAATAAAACGACGACTATGCAACTGACAAAAGCTGAAGAACAGATAATGCAACATTTGTGGGAAATGGGTGAAGGATTGGTTAAAGACATCCGCGACCGTTTCGACGAACCAAAACCCGTGAGAAACACGGTTTCTACTGTACTTCGTATTCTTGAAAAGAAGGAAATTGTTTCGCACAAAACCTACGGAAACGTGCATGTTTATTTTCCTTTGGTATCGAAGGATGAATATTCAAAAACGCAGCTTTTTGGATTAATGAAAAGCTACTTCAACAACTCGTTCCCGGCCATGGCTTCGTTCTTTGTGCGGGAAAAAGACCTGACGATTCAGGATTTGGAACAATTGATGGAAGAAACCAAAAGAGAACTGTCGAAAGACTAAAAACAAATAACATGGAAGCATTGGCAACTTATCTGATTAAATCGTCAGTTTGGCTAACTGGTTTTGCGTTGGTTTATGCGTTTTTCCTCCGGGACGAGCGGTTCTTTGTTTTGAACCGTATTTACCTGATTTCCGGGATTCTGATCTCAATCATTTTTCCGTTTTTCACATGGCATTACACGGTTTTGTTGCCTGTTGTTCCTACTGCTGAAGTTTTCGAACCTCAGGTTCAGGGAATCGCGGAAGTCAACGAACCATTTCCAACACAAAATGTGTTGCTGTTGTTACTATACATCGCTGGAATTATTTACCTGGTATATAGAATTTTACGGCAAACACTTCCTGTTTTCCGGATTATCCGAAAGTCAGAAACACATCCGTATCCTTCAGCAAAATTGATCCGTACCGCTGAATACCCCGCTTCGTTTTCATTTTTCACGTTCGTATTTGTCAATCCTTCAATCGACGAAATCGAGACGCGTGAAATTGTGAACCACGAAATGGAGCATATCAGGCAACGACACTGGATTGACTTACTGCTGTTCGAAATCCTTCGCACGGTGCAATGGTTTAATCCTGCCATCTGGCTATACGGCCACCTGATCAGGCAAAACCACGAATACCTAGCCGACGAGCGTGCGATGCAGCGCAGCTCCAATCCGGCGATTTACCGTGCGGCCTTGCTGAACCAGATGTTCGGCGGACCGATGATTTCACTGGCCAATTCGTTCAATTATTCACTCAACAAACAAAGATTTAACATGATGAAACAGACTATAAGTTCACCAATCAGAAAACTAAAACTTTTATTGGTATTGCCGCTGATAGCGGGGGTTTTCTATGCTTTTGCTGCTCCTGAATATAAGTTCATTCAAACGGACGAGCTTGCAACAAATTCGACCCAAAACGAAAGAACAGTCAAAGGGAAAGTTACCGATGAAAACGGGAAACCATTGAAAAGCGCATCAGTTGTCATTTCAGGCAAAACAATCGGAACAATTACCGACGACAATGGCAATTTCATGCTGAAAGTAACCGACGATTCGCCGATTGTTGTTTCGTATGTAGGATTTGATTCCCAGAAAGTGACTCTAGATTTCGAAAAGGAAATGCTTATTACCATGAAAACAACCACTATTGGTATTGAGGCAATGGGAAATGAAATTGCGACTTCCAAACCTTCAGAAATACCAAATAATGTTCTATACATTGTTGATGGAAAGGAAATTCCTAAAGATGAAATTGAGAAAATTATTCCGCAAAATATTGACCACATTGATGTTCTTAAGAACAAAACTGCGGTTGAAAAATACGGAGAAAAAGGCAAAGATGGCGTCGTTTTAATTACAACGAAAAAAGCTAAGAGCAACAGCGGTGAAGTTACAGTTGTTGGTTACGAAACCAATCCAAATAATCAGGTAAAATCGGGTGTTCAACTTCGGACAACCGGGGGAAACGTTCCTTTAATTGTAAAGGATGGTATTGTTTCTCCTAACCTGAAAATGGACGACATAAATCCCAACGACATTGAATCAATTAATGTTTTAAAAGGTGAGTCAGCGATCGCCAAATACGGAGAAAAAGGCAAAAATGGGGTTTTGGAAATAGCCATAAAAAAACCAAATCCGGTATTTTCTATGGTCGAAGAAATGCCCCAATTCCCAGGCGGGTTTGAAGCTTTAAAAACCTATGTCGCAGCTTCAATGAAATACCCAACCATTGCCCTTGAAAATGTTATTCAGGGACAGGTTACTGTAAAATTTGTGGTTGACAAAAGCGGAAAG
>JAUYTA010000037.1 GCA_030695265.1 Bacteroidota bacterium | reverse complement strand
CAAAAATCGTTAGGCTTTGAAATTGTTGCTCCATACTTTGAATATTGAATAGCCCGAATTTAATCATTTTTATGGTATTGACAAAATGCCTAATTCAATGTATTTATTATACTTTATGACCCGATTTTTACAAGTATTTTTGGTGGGACTATTGGACATATGTTGATTGGCATCAGAGTAAAAAGAGAATCGGATGAGACGAGGAATATTCTATTTCCTTTGGCTATACTGAGATTCATTGTGAAAGCTTCATTGGGTTGGATATCACTGCTCACAGTTTCAGGAAATAAAAAAGGAAAAGCTATCCATGATTATTTAGTTAGCTCTGTTGTAGTATATGCAGGTCAGACTGAAAATAAAAACGAATGTTAACTTCATCTGTCCCTCAAGTGCGGCTCCGGGTACTCGGGGTGGTTTTCGGTGGGCATCGTTCCGCTCAGGCTGTTTCAAAGTTTGTGTCTGCGTTATAAATAAACAGAGCTATGACAAGATCAAACGTACTACTGATTTTAGTTTTTATGATTTTAATGACTGCCTGTAATAATAGGGAGAAGTCGAAAAAGGACAAGGAAATTGTTGGACAAATTCCAATGTGGGATTTCGATTGCGACAGTATTTCGAAATCTGGAAATGTAAACGCAGACACTCTGACCTACGCAAAGTTGATAAAGGGCATCAACGACAAGTATTTGGACAAGGTATATCTTGAGTTTGTGAAGATTTCGCACGACACCATTTTCGTTGCGATAAAAAACAGCACCTATCTGACACAGCAGATGGGAACTTGTGGCGCCAACCAATACATCATTTCAACAACATTTGCATTGACAGAGCTAACGCATATTAACAATGTGGCCTTTGACTTTGTAGCTGGTGACCATGCATGGCCCGGGATAAATAACCGGGAAGCGTATTGGTACTTGGTAAAACGCAAAGACAGATTGAATCATCAATAACGCCACATAACAGGCAGACTAAACGGACATTCACCAATAAATAAAAACATAAATGGAAAACTTAAAATGCACTCATTGTGAAACAGAAAACCCTGTAAGAAATAAATACTGTTTCAGTTGTGGCTATGAGCTACCTAAAATTGCGGTTGCGAGTTCCGACAGCACAATTCAACAACCAAAAAGAAGAAATACGGATGGCAGAAAGAAAACACTGGGAATTATTGTTGGAGTAATCGCTTTCGGACTTTCCTATTTTGTGGTTCAACAACTATTTTTCAATATGCCTCCTTTAGACAGGGCAATGATGGAAGTTGCCAGTGAGATAAATAAAACCTGCCCTATTATGGTTGACTCTGAAACACGACTTGACAATGCGATTTCGCTTCCGAAAAACATTTTTCAATATAACTATACGCTTATAAATGTTGACAAAGCATCAGTAGATACGGTAGAAATGAGAAATTTTTTGGAGCCAACGATTACAAACTTTGTGAAGACAAATCCTCAAATGAAGTTTCAACGCGACCATGAAACGACTATAAATTATTACTACAAAGACAAAGCAGGCGCTTTTCTTATTACAATTTCGGTGACTCCGGAGAAATACAAGTGAAGATATCAAACCAATCTTTTGTCCCTTACGGGACAAAACAGCTCCGGAAATTCATAATTTCTACCGACATGTTTTCCCTACGGGAAATATCCACACAGAATTAAAAGAAAGAACAAAGAACCGCTAAAACGCAAGACAATGACTGAAAAGAAGATCTATACGGGTATGCCGCTGGATGAAGTAAATAATCCCGACGGAATTTTACAGCGGATTGAGTATTTCAATTCGGAATCTCCCGCAGAGTTGGGTGATTTGTTGGCAGGAATTTAGCCTCAAGTACTGATATATTTTCGCAGAATCAGGCAGACTCTTTTCCGGCAATTACCTTCAGCGCTTCTTTCACATGTTTTTCAGGAGATAACTGCGATTTAAATTCCTTGACCAGCCGGCCATTCGGATCGAAAATATAGGTAACGCGTCCGGGCAACAAGCCGAACAAATCGGAAGGAACACCCAATAATTTGCGCAATTCGCCCGCGGTGTCAGATAACAACGAAAATGGCAAATGATATTTGGCCTTGAATTGAGCGTGAGAATCGGGTTTATCGCTGCTCACACCATAAACAACGGCTCCGGCATCCACCAAATCCTGAAACGAATCGCGGAAACTGCATGCTTCCTTTACACAACCAGGCGTATCGTCTTTCCGGTAAAAGTAAAGTATCAGAAACTTACCTTTTATTGAAGCAATATTTACCGGTTGGTGGTTCTCGTCATTCAGGATAAAATGAGGAAGTTGATCTCCCGGATGAAGTTTATTTTCAGCCATTTTTGAATTCGTTCAGGTAGATAAATGTTTACAAAATCTCTTTCAGGGCGATGGAAATATCGTTCACATGCTGTACGCCAATTCCACTCCAATGTATTTTACCATCCTGAAACAACACAATGGCCGGAATGTTCCGAATTTTGCATTTCGAAGCTATATCGGGATAATCATCAACATTCACCTTTATTATGCGCACATTTTCCTTGTACTGATCTTTGACTTCCTTCAGGATAGGTGGCATTAAACGACAGGGAACGCACCAATCGGCGTAAAAATCAACCAACACGGGTTTTGCAGATTTAACGATATGATAAAACCTTCTACTCATTTTTGATTGCCTGTAAGGTGATTTCCGTTAACAACAACAGCTTGATTGATAAGTTCTGGATATACAGATAGATAATAAAATATCGCCATAGATAATTTTTATATCCATGGTAAACAAAGACTTCCGCCCAGATCAACCGGAATATTAAATAATATGTATATCCGTAATACTACCCAATGTCACAACAGTAGTTCCCTGAGCCTGCCGAAGGGCATTCAATTGTCATTTGGTAGTCATTAAGTTGCCAGGTAATGACTACCAAATGACTACCAAATGACCACAATCGACTGACTAAAAAACACCTGCCAGGCAAGTAAACAAAAACGATCATTGTGAATAAAAAGAAGCCTTTTTACTTGATAAACTCCTGCCTGATTGGGTTAAAACTATCGATCAGCCTGGCTTTTGGGGTGAGCAGACGAATGGTGTGTTTCTGGTTTGATGCCGCTGAAAACATGTCGCCGGCCTGAAGGTATTGTTCGGGTTCTCCTTCGCAGTAAAAAATAATTTCGCCGGAAGCAACATAACTGGTTTGCTCGTGCGGGTGGGAGTGAAAAGGTTCGGCTTCAACCCAAGGACCATCCGAAAAATCAACAATAACGGTCATTAAATTCGGAGTATAAATAATGCGTCGTTCTAAACCGTCGCGAACGATTTCAGGAGTGCTTTCGCTAAATTTTATAACTGGCATATTGTGAGAATTAAAATATTTACGATTTGGTTATTTACTATTTCGCTGATAAAGATCCGAATAAATAATTGGACAAATATTTTGTCGTATATCAGAAAAATACTAGAACGCGGATTCCCGCGGATTAAGCGGATAAACGCTGAAAATAATTTAAACGGATTGAATACTGATTTATATTCATGCAAGCATGAATGATAAGATCATAAATAACTGAAAATCATTCCGACTTGTCGGAATTGAAATCCGTTTTA
>JAUYTA010000034.1 GCA_030695265.1 Bacteroidota bacterium | reverse complement strand
TGTACAAACCGAACCTAAATCGGCCATCAGCCATTCGCCTTTTCTACCGGTTTTTGCGCTCCAGTAGGTACCAATATTTTCATCAAAAGCTGATGTAACCGGATTTGAAGGCAAACTTGATGATGCATCTGCTGCAATATTATCAGAAAGAAGCGCCCATTCAGGATTAAGCATACTAATATTGGGATAGTTGCTTGCGGGCATGATGATTGGATAATCACCAAAATCAGTTTTTGTAAACAGGTTTCCATCTTTATCGAACCCTGTTGGGAAAAGTCCGAAGCTGGTTCGGGACTTTTGGTTTTTAGGAGCCGTCATGGAACCAATGTGCCACCAGTTGCCATATTTATCAGTAAATGTTGACCCATTACCGGCACCGCTTAAAAAACCATCGGGTTTAAATGAAAATGGATTGTTCGCAGCAAAAGTAAAAGGCCCAAGCGGTTTGTCAGAAACATATACAGCATCTCCATAACTATTCAATTCACTGTTCCGTTCGGCACATTGATAATAGTATTTTCCATTGTATTTGTTCATCCATGATCCTTTTACACTGCTATTTACGGGTTTAGCCGGATTGCTTTTCAACTTCTGCAGATTTTTTTTCAATGGATTCAATTTCTGACAAACAACGGGAACTCCTATTGGTTCGAGTCGATTTTTAGGATCCAGTTCGCGGGCCATAAGGCCATCGTGATTTGAACATCCGTAATAGCAATAAACTCTGCCATCGGTATCGACAAAAACCGTAAAATCGCTAATCTGCGCGAGCAAAATAGAATTACTATTATATACTTCCCAGCTGCCGTTTACCGGATCTTTGGAACGAAATATCTTATTGCTGAGTGAAGTGCAGAAATAAATCCAGTCACCAATAACAAAAGCTGTTGGCGCCAATTTTTCAAATGGCAGGTTGCTGGCAGTTACAAATTTCCAGGAAAGTAAATCACCTGAATACCAATATCCTCCTGCATTTGTAGCGAATAAAAAATAGTTATCCTTATAAAGCACAATGGTTGGGTCTGCAATATCCGGTCGGGTTGGCGAATCCGAAGTCAGTTGATAGGACAAGTTTAACGGATTGCAGTAAGTCTGACCGTTTACATTATTTACCTGAATCCCAAGGACAAAGATTAAAACCAGTATAATAATTTGGAATCCTTTTTTCACCCGGAATATCGATGTTATTTTTCTGATTAATAGGTTTAGCAATATCGTTTTAAAATTAAAAAAAAACCTAACAGTTCAAAGCTGTTAGGTTTTTTAAGTCAAGCCTGATGGTTATCAGGCGTTTATCATCATTGGCATCAAAAGCATCAGAATATTTTCTTCTTCATGTTCATTTTCGGCAGGCAATAACAAACCGGCACGTGTCGGATCCGACAATTCCATTTTCACATCGGTGGCCGACAGGTTCGACAATATTTCCTGAAGAAAGGTTGATTTGAACCCAATTTCCATGTCCTCGCCTTCATATTGGCAACTCAGCCGTTCAACTGCTGAAATTGCAAAATCAATGTCTTGCGCAGAAACAACCAGTTGGTTTTCAGTTAATTTCAAACGAACTAAATTGCTGGCCTGGTTTGAAAATACCGATACACGACGAACAGTATTGTAAAACTCAACCCGGTCGATAATCAGTTGATTCGGGTTGTTGGTTGGAATTACTGAATTGTAACTCGGATAATTTCCTTCAACCAAACGGCAGATCAATTTAAAATTACTTAAAGTGAAGAATGCATTTTTATCGTCAAACTCCAGTTTTACATCAAATTCCTCTTTCGGAAGCAAGCTTTTCAGCAGAGCAGCCGGTTTTTTAGGAAGTATGAACGATGCATCTTTTTCGGCTTTGGCATCGAAACGTTTGTAGCGCACCAGTTTGTGGGCATCTGAAGCTACAAACTTGATATCTTCGGTTGAAAGTTCAACAAAAATACCGTTCATCACCGGACGAAGCTCATCGTCGGCAGTTGCAAAAAGTGTTTTGTTGATACCGTTAAGCAGTACAGTATGATTCAAATTAATGGTGGAAGCAATGTCCTCATTCAGGATGGGCTGTTGCGGAAAATCTTCCCCGTTCTGGCCAACAATACTGAATTTTCCGTTCTGTGAAAAAATTTCGATGGCAAAAGTTTCAGGATCAATCTGGAAAGTTAAAGGTTGCTCCGGAAATTCCTTCAGGGTTTCGTTCATCAATTTGGCAGGAACGGCAATCGCTCCGGTTCCGTTGGTATTGTCCAGTTCCAGGCTTGTAATCAATGTTGATTCAAGATCGGAAGCAGTTACTGTCAGGAGGTTTTCTTCCAATAAAAACAAATAATTATCAAGAATAGGAAGCGTATTCTTTGAATTGATCACTTTACTGATTGCAGAAAGATGACTGAGTAATTCGGTACTTGAAACAACAAATTTCATTAGATATTTTTTTAGAGTTTTAGTTTCACTATAAATATATTTGCCGAAAACCGGCATTGCCTCCTGTTAATTGGAAGCTCACGAATATACAAACTTTGATTTTTCCTACCTATTGATCGTTCAAGATTTTATACAAAAGAAACGAACATATTTGAAAACAATCGTTAAAGATAATTTCAGCATTTGTATTTACGGTTACGAACATAAATATAAACTGTGCCAAACAAAGCAATCAAGAGCAAAGGCAGCAAAACATTCAGCATTTGCCACAAGGTTTTTGCTTCCTGAATCCTGACTTTATCGAGCATCCGGATTTTAAAAACCCGCGAACGCAATTCCATTAATCCCTGATCGTCGCAAAGGTAATTCACTGCATTCATTAAAAAAGCTTTGTTCCCGAAAGTTTGCTGCGACGAGCGGTCGTATCCCAGTGGCATAAATTCGGGCACGCCACCCACAAAACGGTACTGATTGGCAATCATGTTCCCGTCAGAAAAAACAATCATTTTCGTGGGTTCACTTTCAGTTTTTACTTCGGAAGTTTTTGCACCGAACGATTCAACCATGCGATTCTTAAAAACAGAAGTGAAAGTTCCTTCGAGCAGAATGCCCACTGGTTGTGAAGGCTGGCTAAAAAGCCGTCGGTCGGGCGGATTGTTGATGCTTGCCAAACTTATTTCCATGGGCGTATTTGCCACCAGCGAATAAGCCGATGTTGCCAGAATAATTGTTTTGCGCATTTGTTCCTGTTTCCCAACCGTGTCGATTGAACTCACAAATTCAGCTTTCACACGGTTCAGGTTTCGGCTGATTACATGATTTTCGGAAGGATTCAGCAAAGGTGAAAAATACCAGGGCGCCGGTGTGAATTTGGCCTGTGTACCTGCCGGAGCAGTATTTACCATGATCATCAGGCATTCAACATCCTGAATTAAATTGGCATTCAGGCGGATACCGTATTTAAAAAGCTGATCATCTAATTTCAGGTTTCGCGGGAATGCCAGCGTTGTATTTCCGGTACTCAAACTATCGAGACTTACCGAAACCGGATCAATCAGCCACATTATCCGGCCACCGTTCATCAAATACTGATCGATGTAAAATTTATCGGTTTCAGCAAATTCCCGGGTTGGATTTGCCACAATCAATGTTTTTATTTCCGCACCTTTTGAAATTAACTG
>JAUYTA010000025.1 GCA_030695265.1 Bacteroidota bacterium | reverse complement strand
CAGTTAAGAATAATTAACGATTAAGACTAGAAGTCAAGCCGATAAAAACAAAGCTTTTACTATTTTTGTTCCCCTTATCAACAACGAGTTAAAAATGAAATTTTCCAGAACAAAAAAAGCAGGGATTGTTATTGTTGGGATTTTAGTTTTTGCAATTGGCTTTTACAGCTTTAAACAAGACGATAAAAATTTCCAGATAGCCAAGAACCTCGATATTTACTACACCCTTTTCAGGGAATTGAACCTGTTTTACGTGGACGATGTGAACCCGAACAAACTGGTGAAAACCAGTATCGACAAGATGCTCGAATCGCTCGACCCGTACACCAATTTTATTTCGGAAGACGATGTGGAAGATTTCAGGTTTATGACAACAGGCGAGTATGCCGGGATCGGGGCGCTGATCAGCAAACAAAAAGGCAAAATTGTGATTGCTGAACCTTACGAAGGATTTCCGGCACAGAAAAGCGGCCTGAAAGCGGGCGATATTTTACTTGAAGTGGCCGGTAAATCAACGGAAAATCTTTCTACGGAAGATGTGAGCAGTCTTTTAAAAGGACCAGCCGGAAAATCGGTACTGGTAAAAATTGAGCGCTACGGACAGAAAAAACCGATGGACATTGAAGTCGTCCGCGAGAAAATACAGATCGACCCCGTACCTTATTACGGAATGCTGGACAAGGAAACCGGCTACATCCGGCTTTCAAACTTCACGGTTGATTGCACCGAGCGGGTTAAAATTGCCTTTATAGAACTGAAAGAAAAGCATGGCGCCAAATCGCTTGTATTGGATTTACGTTCAAATCCGGGCGGTTTGTTAATGGAAGCGGTGCGGATTTCGAACCTTTTTATTCCCAAAGGCCAGGAAATTGTAAGCACGAAAGGAAAGGTAAAACAATGGGACAAGGTTTATAAAGCCACCGAAAACCCGCTTGACACCGTAATGCCAATTGCTGTTCTGGTCAATCGCGGATCAGCTTCCGCATCCGAAATTGTGGCAGGCGCTATTCAGGACCTCGATCGCGGAATGATTATCGGAACGCGTACTTTCGGGAAAGGGCTGGTTCAGACTACCCGCGATTTGAGCTACAATGCAAAACTTAAAATCACCACAGCCAAATATTATATTCCGAGCGGACGCTGCATTCAGGCGCTCGATTATTCGCACCGGAATGAAGACGGAAGTGTGGGCGAAATTCCAGACTCACTGATTACAAAATACACCACTAAAAAAGGACGAATTGTTTTTGACGGTGGTGGCGTTGTACCAGACATTACCGTTGACAATGAAGTATTGAGCAATCTGGCTACCAATTTGATAACCCAGTCGGTTGTATTCGACTTTGCAACCTATTTCAACAGTAAAACCGAAAAAGTTGCAGCTCCTGAAGATTTTGTAATTACTCCTGAAATGTATGCTGATTTCGTACAATTCGTTAAAAAACAGGATTTTAAATACGAATCGAGAACGGAAGGACAACTGATAAAACTGCTTGAAGTTGCCAAACGCGAGAAATATTACGAATTATCGAAAGTTGAATTTGAAGCGCTGAAAGTTAAGCTCGGACACAATATTGATCAGGATCTCGAACATTTTAAAGCCGAAGTTTCTGAATTGATGTCGGATGAAATTGTTTCGCGGTATTATTACCAGAAAGGAGCCATCAAGGCTGCATTGAGAGACGATAAGGATGTTGAAAAAGCTTTGGAAATACTCCATAAACCTGATGGGTATGCCAGCATATTTGATGCAGGGCGCATCATAAAATCGAACTAAAAAAACGAACCTGGCTCAGATAACTGAGCCGGGTTCGTTTTTTATTGTTTGATCGGATGTACTACATCCCGAAGACTTGCGGATGCATTATTGCCAGAAAGAGGGTAACAATAACCAGGATGCTAAGCCCGATAAAAAACAAAATCACTCCAATTTTGTAGCGCTTGTTTGATGTTACAAGTTCGGTAACCGAATTGATCTTGTGTATTTTGTTCACCATTTTCTGAAGCGCCATCTGATCTTTCACAATATAATCGTAAGCGCCATATTTCATGCTGTTAATAGCAATGTCAATACTATCTTGCCCCGACAAAAAGATAAACTCGACATCCGGATTGGTTTTCTTTGCTTTAATTAAAACCTCAATTCCGGTCATTCCTTCCAGCAAGTAATCCTGAATAATGATATCAGGATTTTTATTCATATTATTTAGGGCATCTTCCCCCGACAAATATGATTCAACTCTGGTGAATTTGTTGGTTTTAAGATAACTGACAACCAGCTTGTTGTAAATTTGATTGTCTTCAACTACAAATATGAGAGGATTCTTTAAGTTTGCCATGTTTATATTTATTGCGTTTATCTTTATTGCATCGTAAAGTGTGAAACCGAAATCCCAACTCAAACTTTTTACTCTTGTAAAAATCACGACAAAGTAACTAAAAATAGGAAAAAACAACCGCTTTATTTAACTATTCTTTTTCTGAACGTGCGTTTTTTCTTTTTGGTATATTTTTCCTCCTATTATTTCCGTATTGAAATGGCAACTTTTGCAGCTTACCGAATGAATATTGTTCGGACTGTTAATGTCTGCATAAGTGGTATTCATGGTGGTAACATCAAGCTTACAGTTCGAAATTCCCGGATGACAATTACTGCATGAGTTTCGGGCATCGTTCGAGTGGGGCGAATGACAGGCCATGCAACTTATTCCTTCGTGCACTCCGGTTGGTGTTCGGTCGTCTTCCGAGCCTGCCTGATGTGCAAAATTTGGGGAATGGCATTGAATACAGAGTTTCTGAACCGGATCATCTGAAACCTTTACTGGTTTTCCATCACTGAACATCGCAATTTTCATCAGTTTGTCGGCCCTGATATGTCGCTTGTTATCACGAATATACCAGGCAACCGAAGGATCTCGTTGTGCCCGTTCATAAAATATTTCCTCAGGTTTGTCAAATCTCAGAGGTCTTTCAAGCGGTGCATTTTCTGTATGAACCTGATGGCAGGCAAGGCAGGGAATGGTTGGTTCGAAAACTTTGCCCATATCCTGTAACTTCCATGCACCATCTGCTTCCTGAGGTTTCTCCAGCAGGGTTTTGATATTTCCGTCGTAAAACATACCATGACACTGCAAACATGCCCAATAAGGAGCTTCTTCAAGATTGTGTTTGCCGTTCATAAAAATTTCTGCATAATTGGCTGAATGTCCACCCGACAGCCATTTGGCATATTCCGACTGATGGCATTTGGCACACTTACCCGAAATTTCACAAGTTTAAGTTCCCATTTTTATCTTCCGGCAAAGTTTTTTGCAATATACCCGCCAACCCAATAACCAATAGCCATGATGGTTAGCGCAGGATTAAAACCGCCACCGCTTGCCATTACACTGCCGTCGGCAACAAACAAATTGTCAATTTCGTGAACCTGCCCGTATTTGTTTACTACTGAAGTTCTTTTGTCGTTTCCCATTCGGGCAGTTCCGTTCTGGTGCTGCCCGCCACTGGGTCCACCTTTGCCACCAACGCTTTGCCAGGTTTGGTAGGCTCCAGCTTCTTTCAGAATGGCTTCTGCCTTTGCTGACAGAAATTTGCAATGCTCATGATCGAGCGGATGACGTTCGCCAGACATGGAAGCTACCGGAATACCCCAAAAGTCCTTTACTTCAGGATCGACAGTAACCCTCGATTCGAACATCGGCATTTCCTGAATTGGCCCTACTACCTGGGCAGTTCGATGGTACATGCTGCGCTGAAATTCTTTGTGTTCCTTTCCCCAATTTGCCGATCCCGGTGGGCGAACTCCGGTAAAAAGGTATGGCATCTTGTTAAATTCGTTGGCCAGCATTCCACCTCCTACAATTCCAGGGTTATGATGGTTGAAATCGCTCCAGGCAATGGTTGCACCAGGGCCCGCAAAGTCTAATATATCGTAATCGAACAATCCGTAAGCACTGGTATAGGCGTGACCCTGTAAATTTCGTCCCACCCAGTCATAATTATTTCCGGCGCCATTCGGGAACAGTTTTGACTTTGAATTCAGCAACAAACGGGCAGTTTCGATGGCTGCACCGGCAACCACTACCAAATCGGCAGTTTGAATCTGTGGTTTGTCGTCCTTGTCAAAATATTTTACTCCGGTAGCTTTGCCGTGATCGTCAATCATGATTTCGGCCACCTTGCATCCGGTTCGTAAATCGCAATTTCCGGTTTTTATGGCATCCGGAATTACAGTATTCTGAGTGCCGTTTTTGGCATCAACCGGACAAGCATACCCAACGCAGGTGCGATTACGGATACAACCCGCCCGACCATTATAAGGAATAGAATTGCGGAGCATCGGTATCGGGAACGGATGTAATCCAAGTCTTTTGGATGCTTCGTAAAATACTTTTGCTTCCCGGTTGTATTCAAAAGGTGGCATCGGCTGTTTTTTCTTCCGTGGCGGTGCAAACGGATTCTGGGTATCATCGCCCGAAACACCGATTTCCCATTCGGCCTTTTCGTAAAAAGGCTCAAGCTCTTCGTAAGTAACCGGCCAGTCTTCCAATGTTGAACCTTCCACATGACCGTAAATAGTTTTAAGCTTGAAATCTTCTTCCATAAACCGCCAGGCCATTGCGCCATAACTGACAGTTCCGGAACCAACACAAGCAGCATTGTTGCTGTAACCACCTTTGATGGGCGTAACAATTTGTTTGGTTCCTCCCTTGTAAGTTACCACCCTCGGATTTTTTATGTGGTCGGGGCCAAACGGCGAACCAAGTACTTCTGTGCGCTGTGAAATGAGTTCGTCGTTCGGATGCTCATCGTAATCGTGCCATTCGCCACGCTCGAAAAGAACCACCGACATGCCATTGATAGCCAGTTCCTTTGCTGCAATTCCGCCTCCGGCTCCAGCTCCAATAACAATTGCATTTACATGTTTATTTGTCATAGTTGTTAATTTACTTCGAGGCTTTATGGCCACCGAATCCCAAACTTCCTATTCCAATAAGAAATCCGAAAGTGTACCATCCTCCATTGTTATTGACCGCCCAGACGGCAACATTGTCGGTGAATAAACTTATGACGAACGAAAAAGGAGCAATTATGCCATGCCACAAACCGCCCAAAAAACCATAAGTATGCCCAATTTTGCAGGCTTCAATATTCTGAACTTCGGCACAAGATGAAAAAAGCAGTAAGGTGAAAATTACAAAAAAGATAAGGGAGAGCAGTTTTTTTGTTTTCATTCTGTATGGGTTTAAATTTTCATTGAATCCTTGAAATTGAGGT
>JAUYTA010000009.1 GCA_030695265.1 Bacteroidota bacterium | reverse complement strand
ATTCTTCTTAAAACTAGAATCAAATTTATCCCAAAGATTCATCCGAAAATATCGTTATTAATTAATTGATTATTAAGCGTTCGGATGGAACTCTCATGCCAGAACGCTTTAGCTTTAAACATTAATTTTCATTCTCTTTTTGTGCCGCCACCTTTGAAATTATTTCCGCGGCATGTTCGTTTCATTATCTGCGTACTTTATTTTTTCCAAAAACTGATTTCAAATAATACCAAATGTACTCTGTTTTGATAACCTTTTCTCCCTCCTTGCTTACGCCTGATTCCATCGGAATGCGCTGCAAATGGTTTTTCATGGTTTCGTCTTTTATTCCGGCTGTACCAAAACTCAGGTCCCACAACCTTTCAGTATTTGCTTTTTCGAAGACCGAATTTGGTACTTTAAAATCAGTAAACGGAAAGGCGAACGTATTTATCTGTGGATTTATTTCCCGAATCAGGAATTCCATGCTGGCGGAAATCTGCTCCAATATTTCATCTTCCGAAGAAAGGAAAAATTCGCGGTGATCCATTCCGTGTGTGCCAATCAAAAAACCATCTGCTTGCAATTCTTTAATCTGCTGAAGGCTCATGTAAGGTTGTTTCTGCTTCAGAAATAATTCGAAGTCGAGCCCGAAAATTTCAGCAATTCCGTCGAGCAGGGAATGATCGGTAAATGTAGCTTTATGAAGGAACTGATGAATATTTCTATTTGGTAAAAGCTTCTCCGCCGATTTTATTTCTGAAGGTTTTATTTGGGAAATTGAATTCAGGAGAAGACTGGATTTGAGACGGTGAAAAAGCATTTTGTTACCGACAAACGCTGGATTGATAAAGAAAGCAGCCTGAATGCCTTTCTTTTTAAGGATCGGGGCAATCACATGGTAACATTCGGCCAGCCCATCGTCGAAACTTGGAAAGAATAGGTTTTGATTTGATTTTCCTTTGTTATTTGCCAGCCCGAAAACATCCTCAACAGATGCCGGTTTGTAATTTTTCAACAAAAAATCCAGATCGCACTCGAATTCTGAAACAGTCGGGACACGGTATAATTGCGATAAATGTGGAAGTGGAACATCGGAAACGGCATGCCAGAAAGGCAAAATAAACCGGTGCCCGGAGTATGCAATCAGCTTTTCAACGGTTATAAATCCGGTGAACGGCGATAAAAGGCGTTTGATTGATCCACTGTTCATTCGATTACTTTTTAAACCATCGCAAAGGGATGGGCAACCGGTTCGATTTCAGGCAATAATATTGTTCCGGTTCGGAACCAAATCCAGCGTAAAAGCGTGCAATTCCAGGAATTGAGGAGCCTTCGAAATCGAGGGTTAATAATGAACCCGAATGTTCCTGGATAAACTGATCAACAATTTTGTGCATCGCGTTTACTTTTTTACCTTCCTCATTCGAAGCAGCATTCAGATAGGTAAACCGCTGTCCTGAGTAAAGGAAAAATGCGGCTGCACAGAGCTCATTCTGTTGATTGTAGGCAGCATAGATTGTTCCGTTTCCGTGAAGCGAACCATATTCCAACAACCGCTTTAAAGTTTGCATTGATTGCGGCGCGAGCTTGCCTGGGGTGGCAATTTTTTTCAGTTCAAGGTATTCGCCTGTTTGTATTCCTTTAATTACAAATACTTTGTTATCGTCGGCTTTCCTGATTTGACGCCGTGTATGTTGCGAATAATTCTTTTGCAGCTCATCGTAAGCGAAAGTTAAATTCAGGATAAAATTGGTGCGTGATTGAACTGAAAAGCCTTCAGGAAAAGGTTCGGAATGACTTGAACTTAGATTTATGGTCACATACTTAAACCGATTGTAAAGCTCGGACAGAAAAGCATTTTGAATATTGAGATTTGCTTCAGGAAAAATGCCTTGTTGCTGTGCGTAAATAGGTTGCAATAAAAACATGATTCCAAATTTCTGTTTAATGTTTAGTGGCATTACATATGCAAAGTCGCCCAAAACAAGCGTGTCCCAATTGGGGCAAATCAGGTCGAGATACCACGATTGGGCATAAACCAAAGGAATAGAAGACCCATTTACGCATTGATCCCATTTCCGGTAATCGATGTCCTTATTTTTTATCAGTCGTATTTCAGGTTGGCTCACTGGCATAATTTAAACCTTTTTCAAGTATTTGTTCAAAAACTTTGCGCCACCCAAGCCATTGACCCGAATCTTTCAGCGATTCGTTGTGCCACAAGCTGACAAATGTACCATTCACATTTTTCACTTCAAACATTAACTTTTCAATCAGCTGCCAGGCTTTCTCCGGATCCATTTTCAGATAGCTTTTCAGTGTCACATCCATTACCTGAAACGGATGAATCATCAATTCAGTTCGCTGGTTGCAGCTTAAATCGAAAAAATGAAACGCGGTACAGGTTCCGGCCCTAAATCCGACAAGGCTTGCAAAACCCATTGTGTAATCGTCAGAAATAGGCGATTTTATTAATTGCTGATAAGTTTGGGGCATTTTAAGTTTCAGAAAATGTTGTCGGCTTTTGGTGACTGGTTTCAGAATAATGTCTTCCAGGCGGTCTTTTTCGGTGTCGAACAGCCATGGTTTGTAGTTGGAAGCATACGAAGGATGAATTCCCATTTCGCAAACCGATGAAAGGTGCGCAATCAACTGGCGAAAATTCTTGTTCCTGAAAGAAATACTTTTGTCGTATTGATTTCGATCGCCAATCAGGATAAAAAACAGGATATGGTTGAGCAGCCCTTTGTAGGTTTCAAGTATGTATTTGTAAGTGTCGTAAGGGTCTTTTTGTAAGCCAAGGAAAACAATGAGCCGCTGTTTCAATTCGTCCCAACGGCCATGAAAAACAGCTTTCAGAATGGCTCCAAACGAAACCATCAAACTTTTATTTTTGAAAGCCCAGGCATTGTCGATATCGATGGAAGTTACAAACTGAAATGAACGCTGGCGAATTTTAAACTCCGGAAATTGTCCGGAAATTTTTTCAGCAATCCAGTACGCCATCATGTCAACAAGCGGTTTCTGGTGCAGACCGAGGCGAACCAGAATATTTTCCGAATCGGTAAATCGTTCGTGTTCATCAGTGCTTTCAGAGATATATTCTTCGTATCGCGAAACCAGATAGAAAGCACATGCAAAAGGATCGAAAGGCAAAAATGAATCTTCGGAAGTTGGGAAAAACAACTGCATTTGTTTGTATTCCACTGTTTCAATTTCCTGAACGGCAATATTTTTTTCAAACAAGAGCGAATGAGCTTTCAGGAATAATCCGGAGGAAAT
>JAUYTA010000998.1 GCA_030695265.1 Bacteroidota bacterium | reverse complement strand
GTCTGGCTCAATAAATCAAAAAACGTGGGCGATTTCACCAATCAAACTTCGTTAAACGTTGGAACAGATTATACTTTTGGAATAGGTAACGGACTGAATGTCATTTATGAACAGTTGCTATTTGCATACGATGCAAAACCTTTCCGTATTGATGATCCGTTTGTATTTTCCACGCTTTCGCTCAATTATCCGCTGGGTTTGAACGACAACCTGAGTGCGATGATGTATTACGACTGGATCAACAAAGGGGTTTATAACATCGTAACCTGGAACCATCAGTTCAGGAATTTTACGCTTTACTGCATGGGTTTTAGCAATCCCAAACAGTATAAAATACCGCTCACCGCCAACGATATCAACCTGTTTGCCGGAACTGGAATGCAGGTAATGTTGGTTTTTAATCATTAAAATATTCGGTTTATGGAAAACTCTGCCATCATTCAAATCAACCAGCTCATCAAAAGATTTCCCATCGGGAAAGGTGAATTTACCGCACTCAAGGGAATTAACCTGAACTTCGGGACCGGAGAATTTGCGGGACTTATTGGTCCGAGCGGCTCCGGAAAAACCACGCTGCTCAACATCATCGGATCACTCGATATGCCTACTGAAGGAGAGGTTATTGTGCTCGGAAAACCGATCAGCAAGTTGAGCGCAAAAGAGTCGGCCAAACTGCGCAAAGAGAGTCTGGGTTTTATTTTCCAGAGCTACAACCTGCTACATGTACACACGGTTTTCGAAAATGTGGAGTTTCCATTGTTACTGCTCGATTACACCACTTCGGAGCGTAAAAAAATGGTAATGGATGCGCTGGAATGGGTGGGCCTGTCCGACAAAGTTAAATCTAAACCGCCGCAACTTTCCGGAGGCGAATGCCAGCGTGTGGCCATTGCCCGCGCCATGGTGAAAAAGCCCTCATTGGTATTGGCCGATGAGCCAACCGCCAACCTCGATGCAGCCAACTCGCACAACATACTGCAAACCATGCTAAACCTGAACCGTGAACTGAAAACGACCTTCATTTTTGCTACCCACGATGAAAAAGTCATCGGTTACCTGAAAAGGAAAATCTTCCTGAAAGACGGATTGGTCGATCATGAAGAATGGATGAACCAGTAAAACTGAACGCCATGAAAATAGCTTTTAAATTGGCTTTCCGAAACCTGATAGGTGCAGGATTACGCACATGGTTAAATGTGATCGTGTTGTCGTTTTCCTTCGTGGTCATTATTTGGATGAAAGGAATTCTGGTGGGCTGGGACCATCAGGCCAAAAATGATATGGAAAAGTGGGAAATTGGCAAAGGCCAGTTTTGGCACGAAAAGTACGATCCGTATGATGCGTTTACCATTACCGATAGCCATGCCCCAATCCCCGGTGAATTTAAGCCTGAAATTGAAAAGGGAGAAATGGTGCCGATGCTTTTTGCGCAGGGAACCATTTACCCCCAGGGAAGAATGCAACCGGCAATGATTAAGGGAATTCCGTCCGGTCAAACTTTGCTGAAAATACCAACACACAAACTCGATTCGGTGACCGACGCCATTCCTGCCATTATTGGGGAAGTGATGGCGCGTTCGAGCCACCTCGAAAAAGGAAGTCGTGTTGTTTTGCGATGGCGCGACAGCAAAGGCACCTTCGATGCAACTGAAATTGAAATTGTCGGGATTTTTTCAACCACCGTGCCCACCATCGATGTGGCACAGGTATGGATCAACCTGGAAACCATGCAGGAAAAGTTACTTCTTCCTGAACAGGCCACTCTTTTCAGCTTTGCGGATGCCGAAGAAAACCGCTCCGCAGTTGGTGACTTCAGGCTAAAAACAAAAAAAGACCTTACTTCTGAAATTGATGCCATGATTAAAACCAAAAATAAAGGGCAATCGGTTTTCTATATTATTCTGTTGCTGCTGTCCATGCTGGCAATTTTTGATACCCAGATTTTGTCCATTTTCCGCAGACAAAAAGAGATTGGAACCTACGTAGCCCTAGGCTACACCCGCCAACAAGTGGTGACACTTTTTACTGTTGAAGGGGCGATGCACGCAGTGTTGGCTGCTGCTTTGGCTGCTTTTTACGGAATTCCGTTCTTTATCTGGCAAGCCAAAGTTGGCTTCACCGTTCCGATGGACACGAGCGAATTTGGGATGGCCATTGCGCCAACCATGTACCCGATTTACAGCATGGGACTGATACTTTCAACGACCATAATTGTGCTTTTAACCACTTCGGTGGTGAGTTACTGGCCGGCACGCCGCATCGCAAAAATGAACCCAACTGAAGCTTTAAGGGGGAAAATACAGTAGGAGTGACTAAAGTTCATAGAGTTCATAGAGTTCATAAAGTTCATAAAGTTAAACAGTTAATATAATTGAAAGCCAATAACATGGAAAATAAAGAGTTTGCAAAAGGGTTGGAGTTGCGGACAAAAAAGTTTGCAATTTCGATATTGAGTTTATCGGGAAAGTTGCCAAATACAGTTGAAGGGAAAATTGTGAAAAACCAGGTTTCGAAATCGGGAACTAGTGTTGGTGCTAACTATCGCGAGGCAAATCGCGGTAGAAGTAAGGCAGATTTTGCAAGCAGAATTAGAATTGCTGAAAGTGAAGCAAGTGAGACAGTTTTCTGGCTTGAAATCATTCAGGAACTGAAATGGGCTGAAGAGCTAAAACTTCAAGGATTATTGAAAGAATCCAATGAATTACTTGCAATCTTTACCTCCATCAGCAAAACCCTTAAATCCTAACTATAAGTACTCTATGAACTCTAAGTACTCTATGAACTTCAACAGTAAAAATATAAAACTATGATACAGTTCTTATTGAAAGGTTTGCTGCGCGATAAAAGGCGCAGCCTGATGCCCATCCTCATCGTTGCGGTGGGCGTAACGTTGAGCGTGTTTCTTCATGCCTACATTACCGGCTTGATGAACGATTCGATCGAGATGAATGCCAAATTGAGTTTTGGGCATGTGAAAGTGGTAACCAAATCGTTTGCCGAAAACATCAGCCAAATGCCGACCGATCTGGCGCTGCTCGAAACCAGCGCTTTGAAAGAAAAACTTAGCCAGCAATTTCCTGAAGTTGCCTGGGTTGAACGCATCCAATTCGGCGGTTTGATTGACGCTCCCGATGAAAACGGCGAAACCCGTTCGCAAGGCCCGGCCGTTGGAATCGGCGTTGATCTGCTTTCAGGAAAATCGGACGAAACAGAGTGGATGGGCATGGCAAAATCGCTGGTGCGTGGCCGTTTACCCGAAATGAAAGGCGAAATATTGCTAAGCGAACAATTTTCGCAAAAGCTGGGCATAAATCCCGGCGATGCTGTTACCCTGATTGGTTCGACCATGAATGGAAGTATGAGTTATTACAACTTCATCCTGGCCGGGACGCTTTCTTTTGGCGTTCAGGTAATGGACAAGGGAACCATTATTGCCGATATTGAAGATGTTCGGTTGGCGCTCGACATGAACGATGCCGCAACTGAAATCACTGGATTCTTTGGTTCAGGATACTTTTCGGCTGACAAAGCTTCCGAAGTAAAAGAAAATTTTTTACAGCTTTTCCCAAATCCTGAAAATGATGAATACGCACCGGTGATGTTATCGCTCAAAGATCAGGGAAGTATGGGGCAGTTTGTTGATTTGTCGAACACGATGGGCGCCATTATTACCTTTGTATTTATGCTGGCCATGTCGCTGGTTTTGTGGAATGCCGGATTGCTCGGAGGAATACGCCGTTACGGCGAATTTGGTATCCGGCTGGCCATGGGCGAAGAGAAAAAGCATGTCTATCGAACTTTGGTTTACGAATCGGTAATGATTGGCATTGCAGGATCTGTTGTTGGAACCGTATTTGGGCTGTTCTTTGCCTGGCTGTTACAAACTTATGGCCTGAATCTTGGCGATTCGATGAAAGGCTCGTCGATGATGATGCCCACCATTATCCGGGCCCGCATTACGCCGGTTGATTTTTACATCGGGTTCCTGCCCGGAATCGTTTCGACTGTAATTGGCGCAATGCTTGCCGGTGTGGGTATTTATAAACGAAAAACATCGCAACTGTTTAAAGAGTTGGAGGCATAAAATTGATATAAATAATAACCACATAGGCACATAAAACACATAAAAAAGAAACTATGTGACCTATGTGCCTATGTGGTTCACAAAAAAAAAGAAAATGAAAACAATCATCGCATTCATCTTGACTATTATCACATTGACTGGTTTCAGCGCTCCCGATGCCAACGAAATTCTGAAAAAAGTGGACAAAAACCTGTCGTCGGATAACCGGGTGATGGAATCGTCGATAACCATACAAGGGAAACGTGGTGCGCGAACCATTACCTCGAAAACCTACGCGATGGGCGACAAAAAATCGTTTACCGAGTACCTTTCTCCTGCCCGTGAACAGGGAACCAAAATGCTGAAACTTGAAAACCAGCTTTGGATTTACTCACCATCGACCGACCGCATCATCCAGATTTCAGGACACATGCTGCGACAGTCGGTAATGGGTTCAGACCTTTCATACGAAGACATGATGGACGACCGCAAACTGACCGACATTTACGATGCGAAAGTGATGGCCGAAGAAGAGTTGAATGGCCGCAAAACCTACCTGATTGAACTTACCGCCAAGGTGACTGATGTTGCCTACCACTCACAAAAAATGTGGGTGGATGCAGAGCGTTTTGTGCCGCTGAAACAAGAACTGTACGCAAAAAGCGGGCAATTGCTCAAACGTTTGGAAATGAAAGATGTCATTCAGGTAAAAGGCCGATGGTTTCCTGCTACCATGGTTTACAAAGACATGCTCAAAGACGGCGATGGCACGGAATTCAAAATCAGCAAAATTGAGTTCAACGTGGACATTCCGGAATATATTTTCAGCAAGGCAGCGTTGAAAAAGTGATTTCAGTATTTATTCGTTTCCAAAATACAGTCTGAAATTACGCTCAATATCTATAATTTCATTTTCAGTCAATTGTGGAAACTCTTTTTCTCTGGCTCTTTTTGAAAGCTGTCCGTTGTTCTGCCCCAAAAATTTTATAAGCAATGCGACCATCTTGTCCGGCATTTCAAAATCATCGTCCAAATACCGTTTAAACCCATCATAGGCAATTAAATACTGAATCTCCTCCGGAATAATGTTCTCAATTGTGTCTTTCACACAATCGTATAAAAACTCTGCCTGTCGGGTTGCATCAAAATACCGGTAAAAATCGAAGGTATCGTTTTGTACTTCAATATTGTGATCACTGGTTTTTTTCCATTCAATAAAATCCAACAATGGATGGGAAAATGATTCCAGTACTTGTTTGTAGTCCTCTATATGGTTCAGAATTGAAGCCGAAACAGGAAAAATAATTCCCTGCTGTGAAAACCTTTTTTTTGCCAGCAGATGATGGATCAGATAGCGGTGGATCCTTCCATTTCCATCTTCAAACGGATGGATGAAAACAAAACCAAAAGCAATAACCGTGGCCGCAATAACTGCATCGATATTGATTTCTAATAATAATTCATTGGTCTCAATCAATCCGTCGGTCAGTTTTTCAATGTCCTGCCATTTTGCTGAAATATGTTCAGGAATAGGTTCACCTGTAGAGCGATCGTGCTCACCAACAAAGCCACCTTTCTTTCGAAATCCCATATCTACAAACCGATCATTCTCAATAACAATTTGTTGCAAACGCTTAAGTTCATCTTTGCTTAAATCACTTGTCCCTGCCTGACCTATTACTTGCCCCCACCGTGCTGCACGCTTGCTTTTAGGACTTTCGCCTTCAATGGTAAAAGATGCTTTTGAGTCTTTGAGCAATAGAAAAGCGGATGTTCTGAGTAAGGTATCTTTATGTATCCCTTTCAGACGGGTGTTGTTTTGATTGGAAAGATCGGCGGCAATGTATTGCTCCAGTTTGGATGTTTTACGTATTAACGGACAAAAATCACGGAACCCGGGCAGGTTGTTGATAATCATGTGACGCGGAGACTTTTCTCCCCGAATGGCGTACTGCAATTTTTCATCCAATAAATTTACATAGCCCTTCTTGGTCAAATCAGGAATTTCGGCAAATGGTGTTCCTGAAATCCATTCAATTAAAAACCATATTCTCCTCGAATACTGGCCGGTTGGCTCAAATTTAATCAGTTCTGTTAAACGACCGAAACCATAGTGTTTTATTAAAGAACTGAAAACCAATAAATTTACGCCTTCATATTTTAGAGCAAATACCAGCTGTTTGTATAAAGCTTCCAGTTCTGTCATTTCTTCATGAATTACAGGCAGATAGCTTACTGGAAAGATATTCCATTCATCGGTTTGATATTTCTTGTTTTGGTTGCAAACCAATGCTATTGATTCAGGTAATGGAATCTTTAAGTTTAATGCATAGATAATGGCTGCATAACCCATGATTGTTCCTTGCTCAATCACTTTCCTTCCGTAAAAAACGGGCGCATCACAATAAAAACGGGCGCGAATAGACATTTTTCGTACATTTTAGGCGCAATATAAAAATAATTAGGCGCAACCTGTTATAAACAGGTGCATATTTCACTTTGTCGTGATTTATAGGCGCAATGAGAAAAGTGATAAATCTATTCTTTTAAAGAACTCCCCCGAACTATCAAATCTGCACTTAATATTCTTACTTCAGGAATGTATTCGGTTTCGTTTGAAAGTATCCTGTTGAAGAGTATTTCAGCCGCCGTGGTACCCATTTCATAACCATGCTGATCAACCGAAGTGAGATTTGGGTCGGTAATTCCGGAAAAACGGCCATCGGAGAAACCGACAATCGATATCTCATCGGGTACCTTGAATCCTTTTTTCTGAAAAGTCTGCATGGCTCCAATGGCTGTCAGGTCGTTCACTGCAAAAATTCCGTCAGGAACAATCCCGGCATCAATCAATTCAACCACGGCATTTCGTGCCTTTTCAAAGTCGTCAGCTTCAATAATCAGGCGATTGTCAATGGGCAACCCGGCTTCTGTCAGGGCATTCAAATATCCCTGAAGGCGATCACGGCCAATAACTAAACTTTGCGGACCGGCAAAATGAGCAATTCGTTTACGTCCGGTCTCAATCATGTGGCGCGTTGCTTTGTATGATGCCTCCATATCGTCAATTACCACCTGGTCGGCATTGACTTCAGAAGCTATACGGTCAAAAAACACAAGAGGGATTCCGCCTTCCTGAAGATCAATCAGATGGTCGAACGAATTTGTCTCTTTTGAGATGGATACAAGGACTCCGTCAACCCGGTGCGAAAGCAAGGTCCGTGCATTGGCCACTTCACGGTCGTAACTTTCGTTCGATTGACAAATGATTACTGTGAACCCTTTTTGTGAAGCCACATCGTCAATCCCACTGATAACAGAAGAGAAGAAATAATGAACGATTTCGGGAATCATCACTCCAATGGTGTTGCTTCTGCTATTTTTTAAACTGAGGGCAACCGCGTTTGGCCGGTACTTTAATTTGCTGGCCAAATCGTTCACCGCCTTTTTTGTGTCAACATTTATATCCGGATGATCTTTCAGCGCCCTTGATACTGTTGAAGGGGAGATCCCCAGAATTCGCGCTATATCCTTGATTGTAATTTGATTGCTACGCATATTTCCGGTTATAAACAATAGTTTGGGTTCATAAAGTTGGTCGATAATAGAGTTGCTTAAATTATCAAAAATTCCTGACAAAACAGCTGTGATTCATACCTACCAGCAACTACCTGTTTTATAACATTTTGTATGCAAACGACATCGCAATCGTTTGCAGTAAACAGATTATAACATTTTTTAACTAAATCTTAACAGTTTATATACTTTGGTCCCGGAATTAATATTTATGAAGTCAAAAAACGGAGAACAATCAAAGGAATTAACTAAAAAACAAATCAATGAGTTTAAAACGAGTATTTGAACCAATAATTAATTAAAAAATGAGGATTATTCGCAAAAACCTAAATGTAACAATATTGATTCTGTCGCTTCTGCTGGGAAACCTCGCAATGGCACAGCAATCGGTATTTTCGGGCAAGGTGACCGATAGCTCATCGGGAGAAGCTTTGCCAGGTGTATCTATTGTGGTTAAAGGAACTACCAATGGAACTATTTCTAATTTCGACGGCAATTTTACCCTAAGTGTAAACAGGGGTGAAGTCATTCAGTTTTCATTTATCGGTTACAAAACACAGGAAATTGTAGCTCAGGGACAACAAGCCCTTAGGGTTGCACTTGTGGTTGATACTGAACAATTGGATGAAGTGGTTGTAATCGGCTACGGATCTGTTAAGAAATCGGATGCAACCGGTGC
>JAUYTA010000996.1 GCA_030695265.1 Bacteroidota bacterium | reverse complement strand
GTTGCTTCATAACCATTCATTTCCGGCATTTGAAGATCCATAAAAACAAGATCGATGGTTCCAACTTTATCGCAAATGTCAACTGCTTCGATACCATTTTTTGCCCAAAAAACGTTCGCGTGCAACTTGCTTAAAACAGCTTTCAAATATAGAAAATTCGACTCAACATCCTCTGCTATCAGCACGTTCGGGTTCTTCTTTTCGCTCATCTCTGAAAATCTTTGACAGGTACATTTTAACTTATCAAATATATTGAAACATTCTATGAATAACTATTATTTGGAAAAGATTTGTTGGATATGAAAAATCATTGGTTTTCAGTACTAATAGTTTGGGTAAAAATCTGAACTTTCGTAAAACAAAAAGAGCCGTCTGAAATTCAGACAGCTCTTTTGTTTTTGTACCCGAAGCCGGAATCGAACCGGCACGATATTGCTATCACTGGATTTTGAGTCCAGCGCGTCTACCAATTCCGCCATTCGGGCTTGTTTGTAAACCGGCTGCAAAAATAATGGAAAATTCCTTTGAACAAAGCTTTTCAAACAATATTTTATCTTTTTCATTTTTGCACAGGTTACAAACATAAGTTTTGCTGAAATATAAGCAGATTTCAAATTTTTTATACCTTTAGCCGAATTCTCAAAATCGCCGCGTATTGCGCAGAACTTATGGAATTGACCGACGAGAAAGAACTTTATCAAAGGCTGAAAGAGGGAGACGAGCGTGCTTTTAACGACTTGTTTCGCAAATATTATTCTTCTATGTGCCACTTTGCCCGTCAGTTTCTGAACGACAGCGAAATGGCCGAAGAAACCGTTCAGGATATGTTTGTGCGTATTTGGGAAAAGCGTGAATCGTTAAACATTGAAACATCCGTTAAACATTATCTCTTCAGGTCAGTGCGCAATCATTGCCTGAACCAGATACAGCATCAAAAAATCAGACAGCAATATGCCAGCATGGTGAAAGAAACTGCTCATCAGGATATCAATCCCGATCAGTATTATGTTGAAGTTGATCTGTTGAAACGAATTGAAAAAAGTATTGATTCGTTGCCGGCAAAACGTCAGGAGATATTCAGGCTAAGCCGCGAACAGGGACTGAAGTATAAAGAAATTGCCGAAGAGTTAAATATATCAATAAAAACAGTAGAAGCACAAATGGGTTTGGCATTGAAACACTTACGCGAAGATTTAAAGGAATTCAGTCACCATTTGGTGTCTCTTTTTCTGCTTTTTAAAAAATCGGACACGTGCAATAAGGGTTAAACCTGTACTTTAATGTCATTAAGGCAATATGAAACCAAATCACAACATAGAAGACGAAAAATGGGCATTACTGGCCATGTCGATTTACGACGATGACCTGAAACTGACTGCCGAAGAAAAAAATAAGATTGCAGAAGAATTGCTTTCCGAACAAAAAGAGAAAGTTGAACTTCTCGGGATGGTCGAAAAGGTTGATTTATACTTTGATCTGAAAAAATACCCCGCTGAAAAAGCGTTGGAGAAAGTTCAGAATAAGATTCAGAAAAGATCACAAAGCAGTTTTAAAAGGGTCAGAAAATTAATTTCGAATCCGCTGATGCGCTATGCTGCTGCGGTTTTGGTGGCCGTTTTGTTATCGGTAGCCGGATATGAAATTGTTACGAATAAAGCCGAATTACCCAAAATTCTTGAGATTTCATCAACCGATCAGGTAGTTAAATCGTTTAAATTGCCCGATGGAACTTTGGTAAGCCTGAACAGCGATACACAATTGAAGTACCCGAAAAGATTCGGAAAAGAAACCCGCGAAGTTACCATTGAAGGAGAAGCATTTTTTGAAGTAAAACCCAATAAAAACAAACCTTTTATCATTCACGCCGGAAATGCACAAATTAAAGTTCTTGGTACCAGTTTTATTGTAAGTGCTTATCCCCGTGCAAGATTGGTAGAAGTTATAGTTGAAACCGGCAAAGTGCAGGTTTCGAATAAATTTACCGTAACTGAACAATCCAATGAACTGATCCTTGATCCGGGCGATAAGGGAACACTGGTGTATTCGAGCAATGCATTGCTGAAAACAACCAATCAGGACCCCAATTTTATGGCCTGGAAAACCCACAACCTGATTTTCAGGGCGACTTCGCTTAACGAAGTAATTAGAAATCTAGAGAAAGTTTACAAAGTAAACATCCGTTTAGCTGATCCTAAATTAAACGGACTGCTACTCACTGCCCATTTCAACGATTATCCGCTTGATTTTATCCTGAAGGTAATCGAAACCACTTTCCAAATGGAAACACAAAAGATTGACGGGCAGTATATTTTAAAGGCAAAATCCTAATTTCTGTAATTTGAAATGCCATGAAAACAAAGCAATTAGTAACTCACATTGTGTTATATGCATTATGTTCATTTGTATTGTTGGCACCGGTTTCTACCTATGGCCAAAAACCTGAAAGGAAACCAAATGTACGACAGAATACAAAACAAGAACAAAAAGACGATCAGACTCCCAATATACTGAACCAGAATATCAGCATATACGCTGAAAACGAATCTCTTTCGAACGTAATCGAACGTATCTGCAATTATCTCAACCTCGATTATTCTTACAATTCGAAACTGATTGAAGGGAAAAATATCAATCTGAACGTATCGAACAAACCAATCAAATATGTACTTGACCAATTGATGAAGGATTTTTACCTTCTGTTTGAAATTGAGGACAATATATTGGTTATCAGAGATTACGTACCAATGGACAAGAGTCTTGATTACGATAAGAAAGCCAGAAATTACAGTGATCAAACCGGATTTATTTTCGATAATCCGAAAAAAAAGTCAATCACAATTAATTTCAAGTCATCAAGCAATCTGATTATTATCCCGGTGGCCATTAACAATTCGGATACACTTAATTTCATTCTGGATACAGGCGTACGCTATCCGATAATTACAGAACTTCCGTTTGTAAACAAGTTGAACCTGAATTTTCTTCAGCCCATCAATGTAAAGGGACTGGGCGAAGGCGAACAGCTTACAGCTTACCGGTCGGGCAACAACGTGATTAATATCAGTGGATTGGTAGCCTACGATCAGGAAATACAAATGATAATCAGCGAAAATTTCCAGATTTCGCATATTCTCGGAATTCCGGTACATGGGCTGATTGGCTTTAACCTTTTCAAAGATTACGTGGTGAAAATTGATTATACAAACAATAAAATCACCCTGATCAAACCCGAATATTTCACTTACAAGGAAAAGGATAAAGACATCGTTCTGCCATTGACTTTTGAACAGAACAAACCATTTGTGCGGACCAGCATTGTAACTGACAAAAACGAAGATGTTCCGGTTAAACTGCTGGTTGATACCGGTGCAAGTGATGCCCTTTGGTTATCGACTAATTCTGATAACCGGATATCGCTTCCTGAAAACCACATTGAAACATTCCTCGGACGTGGCCTGAGCGGTGATTTGTTTGGCAAAAAAGGTCGGATCGGAGCCATTTGGGTTGGACCACTGGTGCTTTATGAACCAATAGTTGCTTTTCCCGACAATGAACTGATTGATCAGTTAATAGGCAAAAACGACC
>JAUYTA010000994.1 GCA_030695265.1 Bacteroidota bacterium | reverse complement strand
AGTTTTTTCAGGCTTGCGCTCAGCGACAAACCCTTAGGTACGATTTTTTTCATAGTTTTGTAATGATTAATTTGTACGATTAATTAAAAATTCAATTGCAGATGCGGGTGATGTTCGAGCATTCCCCGCATTTTTTTGTTCAATCATAGGCGCTACTTATTTTTAGTTTTTAATAATTCTGGTTTTATCAGCTCTTATTTCAATTATACCTGGCTCATAACTGCCATCCGGGTTCATTACTTTGTGATTGAAGTTGTATTTAATCGGTGCCGACAACGACAACATTTGCAGGATTTGTTCGAGGCTTTCATTGTTAATTGTTGCATTGTACCGGTAATTTCCCAACTCCGGATTTAACAACTGTATGTTTACATTGTGTTGCCGCTGCATGATGCGTAAAATTGAAGAAAGCGGAGTATTCCTGAAAATGTATTTTCCTTCCCGCCAGCTGCTGTGTACGAAAACATCTGATTTTTCGATTGCAATACTATTTTTTGTCCTGTCGAAAACCGATACTTCTCCGGGCGTCAGAAATTCTTCTTTTCCTTTCAAATCAAGAGAGATCTTTCCTTCGGCCAGGGCAACGGTTACAAAATCTTCATCGGTATACGAGTTGACATTGAACTCCGTTCCATAAACTTTTATTTCAGGCCCCAGATTCGAAACAAAAAACGGGGTTTCACCATTCTGAACTTTAAAATACGCCTCGCCAGTTAAACTGACGCGCCGTTCGCTGGTATTAAAGATTACAGGATAAGAAATTTCGGATCCTGAATTTAACCAGGCTTTCGAACCATCGGGTAAATCGACTGCGATACGTGCGCCGATGGGAGCAATGACTGTGATTTTTTGGTCGTGTTTATTTTCTAGTAGATTCGAATATTGTTGTGTGAGATTGTATTGACTGTAAAACAACCAGGCTGAAACCAACAACACAGGCAATAAGAGTATTGCTGCAACTTTTGTAAGCTGAAAAATGAAACGTTGAAATTTTCCTTTTGGTTTTCCATTGCTTATTTGCCCCGAAGTTTTAGCCCACAAATACTGAATATCAGCTGTTTTTACCTCTGCTCCACGGAAGCGAATTGTTTGAACCAACTTTAATGCTTCGCGATATTCTTCGATATGTGATGGATTATTCTTTTCCCACGCATTCCAATACTCCGCTTTTGAATAATCTTCTCCTTTTGCCCAGGCAGCAAATTGAGTATTGGAAATTAATTCCTCAAATATGTTCTGATCCCACTGCCTCATTACTCTATGTTTTTATACAAAGAGTAAATCCGGCACTTTTATACTCAATCAGAAGAAAGTTTTTTTATTTTTTTCTTTTTGAAATTTTTGATATCTCAGGAGTGAGCGGGTGACTCAAGGTAAAAAGGAGATAAGTGAGCGGGTGACTCAAAGTCACCCGCTCACTTTCAAAGTCACCCGCTCACTATCAGGAGATCTTTTTTCCGAATACGAACCAAAGAAACATTTCTACATTTTCAACGCCTGTAATTCCCTGATCAGCCATGTCTTTCCGAATTTTGTCGAGAGATCTGAACAGCAGGTTCCGAACGCTTTGAATGTTCATGTCGAGTACCTGACTGATCTCGGAAAATTCAAGACCATGAAAGAAACGAAGTAAAATAACTTCACGCTGCCTGTCGGTGAGTCCTTCCATGCTTTGGGCAAGAAGTTTTGAGTGGTTGCGATTTTCTTCATCAGAAATCAGAAAATCTTCGGCGGAAAATGAAAATTGCAATGTAGAGTCTGCATTCGTCAATGATTCTTTCCTGTTTTTTTTTAGCTGGTGTATCAATTCGCG
>JAUYTA010000992.1 GCA_030695265.1 Bacteroidota bacterium | reverse complement strand
AGGATTCCATGCATAATCAAGGAAAAACGAAATGGGCAATTCCATTGGTTTCAGATCGCCCACATTTACGAGCCAAATTCGATCGACACCATGTTCGTAAGCCATGTGCATCTGTTCCCAAACAGCCGGAAGCGGAGATGTATTCAGCCACTTGTAATTGCGGGGCCCGCCAACATAATCGAAATGGTAATAAATGCCGTATCCTCCAGCGCGGGGTTTATCGTCAGGGCGAGGCAATTTGCGGACGTTTCCCCAGTTGTCGTCGCAAAGCAGCAAGGTCACATCGTCGGGAACACGCATTCCATTGTCGTAATAATCCTGAACTTCTTTGTAAAGCGCCCACAATTGCGGGGTTTCCGAAGCCGGTTTACCAGTCACATTTTCGATGATTTCTCGCTGATCGGCCACAATTTTTTCAAGCAATGCGATGTTCGTTTCGGCAGTCATGGCCATGTCGCCATCGCCCCGCATTCCCATGGACACAATGCTTTCGTGCTTGTCCATCCTTTCAATTCCTTCTTTCCAGAATTGTTGAAGGGTATCTTTGTTGGTTTCGTAGTTCCAGGCGGCTCCTTTTTTTATTTTCCATTCGGCATGGGCGCGCATCATGGGTTCGTGGTGGGTGGTGCTCATTACAATTCCCATTTCTTCAGCCAATTCAGGATTGATTGGATCGTCGGTGTTGAAACTGGCCCACCACATGGCTGGCCACAGGTAATTTCCCTTCAAACGGAGAATCAGCTCAAAAACTTTTTCATAGAACTGATGATTGAATCCGCCGTAATTCTTAACCGCCCAACGACCCAGCGCAGGTTCTTCGTCATTGAGGAATATGCCGCGGTATTTCACTTTCGGTTCTCCGGAAATGTACCTTCCGGACCGGGCATACAATTCTGAATGTTTTTTCGCAGGAACATCGCTCCAGAAATGCCAGGGCGAAACGCCTATCTGCCGCGACAAATCGAACAAGCCGAAGATGGTTCCCCGCTTGTCGCTTCCGGCAATAACCAGCGCCTGTTTAATTCTGGGGAAAGGGTTTTTTATTACCTGAATAAGTGAAGTTTCCCACTTTCCTTCCAAATCTGAAATATTGAGTTTCCCGGAGGCAACCAGTTGGTCGATCAGCTTGCTTTTGCCAATGGTTCCGGCAATGATAATCGATTCGGATTTTGGTAATTCGCCGACCACCAATTCAGGTTTTAAAGATGTAACCTGAAAAATGTCGTCCTGAAAAAGTTTGGCAACGCGAACAATTCCGGGGAATTCACCGGCATCAATTACAATTGGAACAGCAGTTCCACCAGTCACGATAGATATGTCTTGTTTTTCTTTTGAGAATGTAATTATACCGGTTTTTGGTTGTTGTTTTTGTGCCTGACTGGGGAACGTAAAAACGAGAGAGAGGAAGCAGAGTAAAAGAAATATTTTGGCATAAAGTCTCATCACAGTCAGGTTTTAAGTTGTTTTTAGTCAGGATAAATTTACTCTTAAAATTGACAAACACTATTCCGGTCACTCTAATATCTCAGGAGAATTATTGTTGCGGAGAAAAAATTACGCCCAGTTCCCGTCGCAATAGCCAGTCTTCAACCAGGGAAGGTTTTCGTGGTTGTAGAATGGAGTGAGTTGCATGGCCATTTCCTTCATTTTGGAATCGTCCATTGGCCTGAAATTGCGGAGTATTTCAAGATTCGATTTGACCACCTCCAGACTGTCCATTCCAAGCACAATGCCATCAGGGCCTTTCAGCGACAAGGCATACCGAACCAAATCTTTGGGGTCAAGTTCTTTGATGGTTTCCCGCGGACGGATTACTTTCATCAGCATTACTCCCATGTCGTTGGTTTTTGCTGCGGGTATTGCCTGTTCCTGTCTTTCTTGCGGATTGGTTGCTTTGTTGTAATGGTTCATTGCCATTAGCATACTGTCGAAAATGCCTTTTTCGGCCATAAATTTCATTGCTTCGGCTTCGGTGTGACCTGAATATCCGATAAAGCTGGTGACTCCCTGTTCTTTTAATTTGCTGATAACATCAATCAGGCTGCCTTTTTTACTAAGCTTGGCCATGTCTGCTGATTGTATATCATGAATTTTTAGCATATCCACATGGTCTGTTTGCAAACGTTTCAGGCTCGCTTCTATTTGTCGCA
>JAUYTA010000979.1 GCA_030695265.1 Bacteroidota bacterium | reverse complement strand
ATTTCCCACTCGTTGTGGCATTCTTCGCCATTGATGGTTACCATCGGATACAAAGCAGCCCCATCGGTAAATCCAAGCTTTTCAGCATTTTCGATGGCTTTTGGCAAATGTTTGTAGCGGTACATCAACAGGTTTTTCGATACCATTTGCGGAGAAGTGCCGAGTTCAAAAGGCAAACAATAAGCTTCGGTATCCCAATAAGTTACGCCGCCGTATTTTTCGCCGGTAAAACCTTTTGGACCGATGTTCAGGCGCTCATCGTCGCCCAGATAAGTTTGATTCAACTGGAAAATGTTGAACCTGATTCCCTGCTGGGCAGCTACATCGCCTTCAATTCGGATGTCGCTCGTTTCCCAGCGTTTTTTCCAGGCTTTTTCCTGACGGATAAATAACTTTTCGAATCCAGCTTCAGTGGCTTTTTTAATTTCTTTTTCAGTAACATCCTGAAGTTTATTTGCCGGATGATAAAGTGTAGAAACAATGGCGGCATATTTTTCAATGCAAATTTCATCAGCCTCATTTACTTCAACCTGAAATCCCGAAGCAATGTATTTTTCCTTCTGAATGGGTGAAAGTACAGGTTCAATCAGTGTTCCGTTCAGCCATGTTTTGAAATTCATTCCGGTACAAACCTGAAAAGCTGTTTTTTTGGTTTCCATGCATACAAAACCGACAGAACCATTTATTTGGGCAGCTTTTTCGATCCAGAAATTTTCATCGTAATTCGAATCTTCGTTCACCACATTTCCGTCGATGTATGGAATAGCTGTAATTTTTCCTGAAAAATTCAAGGCTTTAATGGTGTATCGAATGGCTCCAAGATCCTGATCCGCAATGCTCAAAAATCGTTTGGCATTTACTTCAACCTGTTTTCCTGAAAGCATTTCGGCCACAAATCGGCGCGAAAGCAAACCGGAATTCATGTCCAGATCGCGGTAAAATGAAATGATTTCAGCCTTGGCTAAATCCAACTCTTCACCATCAACCGAAACATTGATTCCGATCCAGTTGGTAGCATTCAGGACTTTGGCAAAATATTCCGGATAGCCGTTTTTCCACCAGCCAACACGGGTTTTGTCGGGATAATATACACCGGCCACGTAACTGCCCTGAAGGGTGTCGCCGCTGTATTTTTCTTCGAAGTTGGCCCGCTGTCCGCTCCGTCCGTTGCCAATACTGAGCAAACTTTCGGTAATGCGGTTTTCTTCGGGATGGAATCCTTCTTCGATGATCTTCCAATCATCGTGTATGATGTAGTTTTTCATATATTTATAAGTTCTACAAGTTATTAATAACCACATAGGCACATAGATTTGGTGTATTCTTCTATTGTGTTCTATGTGCCTATGTGGTTTTCAATTGTACTTTCTCCTAATGCACGTT
>JAUYTA010000978.1 GCA_030695265.1 Bacteroidota bacterium | reverse complement strand
GCCTCCAAATATCAGTCCGGCAAGTCCGATTGTAATTAATCCCCATATTTTCCAATTTGAAATTTCCAAGGTTGCTATTTCAAATTCGGTTTTTTCGGTTTTCATCTGCTTATAAACGTAAAACAGGAAAAGTATAAACAGTATCAGTAATAAAGCTCCGTCAATTCGTGAAAGAACATTGTTTTCCTGTAAAAAGAAACTGTTTGAGAGGATAAACACGATAACTACTGCAAAAAACGAAATTGGGATTTCTTTCCAGACGGTGCTCGATTGCACAGTAATTGGTAAAATCAACCCAACAATACCGAGTATGAAAAACAGGTTGAAATTATTACTTCCAATTACATTACCGAATATGATGTCGGAATGATCCTGAAACGAAGCGATTGAATTTACAACCAATTCAGGAGCTGATGTGCCAAATGCCACAATCGTTAGGCCAATTGCCAGGTCGGAAATGTGGTGTTTTTTTGCCAGCGATGAAGCGCCGCTAACCAACCAGTCCGCACCTTTTATAAGTAAAATAAACCCTAAAACAATGAGTACAACTGAAATTGCCATTTATGTTCGCTGTTTGTTTGTATAAACCAAAATGTTTGTACTTCAGGCAGGGCAGTATTTTGAAAACAAAACTGACCCCACAGAAACAAACTTGCCGCGAAGATAAAATTTTAAGCTCAAATTTCACATTTCTACCCAATAGTTGCTACCATCACTGCCTTTATTGTGTGCATACGGTTTTCAGCCTGATCGAAAACAATGGAAGCTTCGCTTTCAAATACTTCTTCGGAAACTTCAAGTCCGTCGAGCCCGAATTTCAGGTACAATTCTTCTCCAACTTTGGTGTCGCGGTTGTGAAACGCTGGTAAACAATGGAGAAATTTCACGTTTGGATTGCCCGTGAGTTCCATCGCTTTTTTATTTACCTGATAGGGTAGGAGCAGTTGGATTCTTTCTGCCCAAACCGATTCCGGTTCGCCCATAGAAACCCAGATGTCGGTATATAAAAAGTCGCAATCCTTTACAGCTGCGGCCAGATCATCTGTAATTAATAGCTTGGCGCCGCTTTCGGCAGCAAGTTTTCGGCAGGTTTGTTGCAATTCGGCTGTTGGCTGGCAACTTGCCGGAGCGGCAGCCCTGAAGTCCATTCCAAGTATTGCTGCACCCACCATCAGCGAATTTCCCACGTTGTTGCGTGCATCGCCCAAATAGCAAATTTTTATTTCTGAAAGCGGTTTTGCACAATGTTCCTGCATGGTTAGGAAATCGGCCAGAATTTGTGTCGGGTGAAATTCATCTGTCAAGCCATTCCACACCGGAACACCGGCATATTTGCCCAATTCTTCCACAATGCTTTGGCCATATCCGCGGTATTCAATGCCATCGTACATTCTGCCCAAAACCCGGGCTGTATCTTTAATTGATTCCTTGTGCCCGATTTGCGATCCGGTTGGTCCGAGATAAGTGGCATGTGCGCCCTGATCGAAAGCGGCTACTTCGAATGCACAACGTGTTCGCGTCGAGGTTTTTTCGAAGATCAAAGCCACGTTTTTTCCGCAAAGCTTTTGTTCTTCCAATCCTGAAGCCTTCGTTTTTTTAAATTTCGTAGCAAGTTGCAACAGGTAATGAATTTCTTCAGCATTAAAATCCAGCAATTTCAGGAAGTTTCTGTTTTTCAGGTTGTTTTTCATTTTGTATGTATTAAAAGCCTCCCCAACCCCTCCACAAGGAGGGGCTTTTGGCCATTCGTTAATGACTAATATCGTTATTTAATTTTCCTTCTTTTTCACTGATTACTGATCACTCTACTCGTACTCCATTGTAATTTTCGATCCGTACGACTTATCTTCCAGTTTTTTTGCTTCCGTAATCACACTTTTTCCGCCGCCATTTTTAATAAAGTACAAACAAGCTCTGATTTTTGGCGCCATTGTTCCTTCCGCAAAAGTTCCGTTTTCCAAATATTT
>JAUYTA010000975.1 GCA_030695265.1 Bacteroidota bacterium | reverse complement strand
GTTTCGAATATGGCCGATGTTGCTTTGGAAATGATGCAAAAGCATGAGATTTCAGCAGATGATTTAACCTGGCTTGTTCCACATCAGGCAAATTTGAGAATTATTGATGCTGTTGGAAGACGAATGGGAATTGATAAGGAGAAGGTAATGATAAATATTCAGATGTATGGAAATACGACTGCTGCAACCATTCCGCTCTGCTTATATGATTATGAAAGTCAGTTAAAAAAAGGAGATAATATCATTCTTGTTGCTTTCGGTGCGGGCTTTACCTGGGGAACTATTTACCTTAAATGGGCTTACGATCCGAAGAAATAAATAAAACATAACCGTACTTAACTATTCTAGCTATGGGAAAGTTGATCATCAGAAGTCACGAAGAGTTTGAAAAACATGTTGGACAGGAACTGGGCGTTTCAGAATACATGACCATTACCCAGGAGCAGATCAACAAATTTGCAGATGCTACTTTTGATCATCAATGGATTCATGTTGATGAGGAGCGGGCCAAAACGGAAGGTGCTTTTGGAAGTACGATCGCTCATGGTTATCTCACATTGTCGCTACTTGCTTATATGTGGGACCAGATAATTCAGGTTGAAAACATCAAAATGCTGGTTAATTACGGTATCGAATCCTTTCGGTTCAATCAGCCAGTGCTTGTAAACAGCAGGATCAGAACCCGGGTAGTTTTGAAATCGGTGACCAACTTAAGGGGAATTTCAAAAATCCAGTTGAACGTTACCATGGAGATTGAGGGAAACCGTAAATCCGCCTATGAAGGTACCATCACTTTTCTGTATCATTTTATTTAAAATAATATAAGCAACAATATTTTGCAGAACGTGTTTCCTGAAGGATACACGTTTTTTTGTGATGTATTGGCCAAATTTTAGGGGTAAATGCAGAGTCCTTCTTTAAGCTTTATTATATTTGAGGTTCGTTCAAAAAATAGTAAGAAAATGGCAAAAGAAATCAATGCAATTAATCCGCAGGTTATTAATCTGATAGCCAAAGGGACCAAAATCACGGGAGATCTTCTTTCTGACGGTGATATACGGGTTGATGGTGAATTAATTGGAAATTTGGAAACAAAAGGCCGGGTGGTGATAGGAGCTTCAGGAAAGGTAGAAGGCGATATAAAATGTAAAAGTTGCGAAATAGCCGGAATTCAAACAGGCAAATTGGTTATTGCTGAGTTGCTTTCTTTAAGAACTTCCTCAAAGGTTTCCGGCGATGTAATTACCGGTAAATTGTCGATTGAACCCGGGTCATTTTTTGTTGGCACCTGCACCATGGGCGATGAAACCGCAAATAATGAATAACGATAACTATAAAAAACCGAAGAAACAATTTGATGATTTTATACGTTACTCCAGTCTTGCTTTCGAAATGATGGCTATTATGGGTATCGGTGTTTTTGCGGGTATAAAAATTGACCAATGGCTTGAACTTAGCTTTCCGGCATTTACACTGGGATTAATGATTTTGTCGGTCGCCGGGGCCATTTATCATGCGATTCGTAAATTTTTATAGTTTTCGAAGAAACATTTTTATTAATATTTCAAAAAATAATTTTCAATCAACGTTGGTATGAAAAGTTTTCTTGTAAAATCTACAGTTCTGACTGTCATTGTCTTAATATTGGGGGCAATTCTATATTACACGGTATTCAGCCAGTTTTACCGTTCAATTTTACCAGGCGTACTGGCCTTTTTTTACATCTTAACAAACCTTGTACATGCTTATTTGTTAAACATTGCTGGCAAATCAGGTTCAAGATTTACAGGCCATTATATGGCCATTAGTTTTATAAAGATGTTTTTTTATTTGGCAGTTGTTATCGTATTTGTGATTATAAACAAGGAGGATGCAAAGATTTTTTTAGTCAATTTTTTGCTGTTGTATGTTGTTTATACAATTTTTGAAGTATATGAAATTTCGAATTTTGTAAGACAAATAAAAAACTAATCTTTCTTAGCCAGAGAAGATTCGCTTTTATTACTTTTAAAAAATTAAATTTGTTGACCGCAGAATACAATGAGGATACAATGATACAAATTATACGACCTTTAATATTTATCATTTTTGCAGTATTTATCGGTACAGGAACCGTTCGGGCAAATGAAGAACCTGTTAAATCCGAAGAAACTGAAACGGCAAAAAGCTTTAATGCAGGTAAATATGTAATTGAGCATGTCTCCGATGCTTTTGAATGGCACATTGCTACTTTTGGTGAGACACACATCAGCATTCCATTGCCAATAATTCTTTATAGTTCAAACAAGGGATGGAACTTTTTTATGTCATCCAGGTTCCATCACGGACACGAAACTTACAACAACTTCAGGATTGAAAGCGAAGGACCGCACGAAGGGAAAATAGTTGAAGTAAATGAATCAGGCGAAGTTGTTTCGCTGCCTGTTGATTTGTCAATTACCAAAGTGGTTGCCGGAATATTTGTAAGTGTGATCGTTTTGCTCCTTATTTTCCTGAATATTGCAAAATCAGCCAAAGAACATGGAAATCAGGCACCCAAAGGACTTCAAAACCTGTTTGAACCGATCATCCTTTTTATTCGCGATGAAGTTGCAAAACCAGCCATTGGAGAAAAAAAGTTTGAAAGATTTATGCCTTATTTGTTAACTGCTTTTTTCTTTATCCTGATTAATAATTTACTGGGATTGATTCCTATTTTCCCTTTCGGATCAAACGTTACCGGAAATATTGCCGTTACCATGGTTTTGGGACTTTTTACCTTTTTTGTTACAGCGCTAAACGGCAACAAACATTACTGGAAAGAAATTTATAACCCGGATGTTCCGTGGTGGTTGAAATTTCCTATTCCTTTAATGCCCATTATCGAACTATCCGGCATGATCACCAAGCCTTTCGTATTAATGGTTCGTTTGTTTGCGAACATGATGGCAGGGCACATGATAGTGACTGTATTTATTAGTTTGATATTTATTTTTAATTCCCTCATGGGAGCAAAAATTGGTCTTGGAGTTTCGGTAATCTCTGTGGCTTTTTCAGTGTTTATTATTATGCTCGACATATTGGTTTCGTTTATACAGGCATATGTATTTACATTGCTTTCGGCGATTTATTTTGGCATGGCAACATCAGAACATCATTAGTTATTCATTATTATAAATTCATTTAATTATGACTGCATTATTCATTATTCTGGCAGAATTGGCTCTTGGACAATTGGGAGCAGCATTGGGAGCAGGTATAGCAACAGTTGGCGCAGCTATGGGAATTGGCCGGATCGGCGCCGCTGCAATGGAAGCTATTGCCCGTCAACCTGAGGCTAGCGGGGACATTCGTTCAAATTTGATTGTTTCTGCAGCTTTGATCGAAGGTGTTGCTTTCTTTGCCGTGATCGTCTGTGCATTGGTAATTTTCATCTAAGAATTTTTTTAGTCTGTGGCCTGCTCCCGGGATTGCCGGGAGTTTAGGTTACTTATTAACCAACAATCACACAACTATGGGATTTGTAACACCTGATTACGGTACAATATTTTGGATGGTCATCAGTTTCGGGATCGTAATGTTTATCCTGAAAAAATTTGCGTGGAGCCCGATATTGAAAGCGTTGAAAGATCGTGAAATATCGATTTCGGAGGCATTAAATTCGGCAGAAAACGCACGAAAGGAAGTTGCAGGGTTAATTGCCAGCAACGATATGATTATTGCCGAAGCCAAAAAGGAAAAGGTAATTATAATAAAGGAAGCGCGGGATATAAAAGATAAAATTATTGCCGAGGCCAGGCTACAGGCAAACCTGGAAGCTCAAAAAGGAATTGAAATTGCACGTCAACAAATCGTTGCCGAAAAAGATGCCGCCATCAGCGACATCAAAAAACAGGTAGCTGAAATTTCGTTGATGATTGCAGAAAAAGTGATAAGAAAACAACTCGAAAATCCAAAAGATCAGGAAATACTGATTAAAGATCTGTTAAAAGACCTGAAGTTGAAATAATTATATGGATAAAAGTAAAATCAACGTACGATACTCCAAAGCATTTTTCTCGCTCGCCAGGGAAAAGAACCTGATCGGAGAACTTCAAAAGGACGCGGGATTAATTTCGTCTGTGTGCACTTCGAGCAGCGATTTTATTCTTCTGATCGAAAGTCCGGTAATTCCGGTTTCAGAAAAAATGAAAGCCCTGAAAGCTATTTTTGAAGGTAAGATCAATTTATTTTCCCTGAATTTTCTTTTACTCATTACCCAAAACAGGCGTGAAAGAAATATTCCCGGAATATTCAGAGATCTGGAAGAATTGTATAAGCAGGATCAGGGAATAAAAACAGCTGTTCTTACCACTGCAAAACCAATAAACGAAACCCTTGTCGACCAAATTAGAAAATCTCTTGAGAATGAATTTGGTGGCATAATACAATTAAGTCAAAATATTGATGAAGACCTGATTGGAGGTTTTGTACTTCGGGTTGACGACAATCAATACGACGCAAGTATTTCATCGCAGCTGAGAAGGATTAAAGAAAAATTGCTACAAACAGAATTGAAATAGAATATTGACGGATAAAAATAGAAGAAAATGGCAAATATAAAACCTGCTGAGGTTTCGGTAATTCTTAAGCAACAGTTGGAAGGCTTTAAAAGCCAGGCAGAATTGGAAGAAGTTGGGACTGTGCTTCAGGTTGGTGATGGAATTGCCCGAATTTACGGCCTGTCGAATGTAGAATCGAACGAGATGATTGAATTTGAGTCTGGGGTAAAAGGGATTGTACTAAATCTTGAAGAGGACAATGTTGGTGCGGTAATTCTTGGTCTTACCAAAGAAATAAAAGAAGGCGATACAGTTAAACGTTTGAGGAGAACTGCTTCTATCGAGGTAGGAGAAGGACTTCTTGGCCGGGTTATTAATACACTTGGAGAACCGATTGACGGGCGTGGAATTATTACAGGCGAAAAATTTATGATGCCATTGGAACGCAAAGCGCCGGGCGTAATTTTTCGTCAACCGGTTACCCAACCACTTCAAACCGGATTAAAGGCCATCGATGCCATGATTCCGATTGGTCGCGGACAACGTGAGTTGATAATTGGAGACCGGCAAACCGGAAAAACAGCGGTAGCAGTTGATACCATTATCAATCAACGTGAAAATTTCGAAAAAGGCAAACCTGTATATTGTATTTATGTAGCCATTGGCCAAAAAGGCTCGACCATTGCCAACCTTGCGCATACGCTTGAGAAGCACGGGGCAATGGAATATACGGTCATTGTGATGGCTACAGCTTCCGATCCTGCTGCGCTTCAATTTTATGCACCATTTGCCGGAGCTGCCATTGGCGAGTATTTTCGCGATACAGGCCGCGATGCCTTGATTGTTTATGACGATTTGTCGAAACAAGCCGTTTCTTACCGCGAAGTTTCATTGCTGTTACGCCGTCCGCCGGGCCGTGAAGCATATCCCGGCGATGTGTTTTACCTTCACTCAAGGTTGCTCGAACGCGCAGCAAAAATTATCAAATCAGACGAAATGGCTGCTCAGATGAACGATTTGCCCGAATGT
>JAUYTA010000963.1 GCA_030695265.1 Bacteroidota bacterium | reverse complement strand
GCCTCCAGCACGCTGCTGCGCGCCACGCCTGCACTCGGTGGAGCCAGTCGCTGATGGCAGCGTCCACCGCTGTGGATGCAGGGCGCCTTGAGGGCGCCGCAACCCACCCCGATGCCGGTTTGGGTGAAAGCCGAAATCAGTGAAATGACTGTCAACCGGAGCGGGCATTGTTACCTCGACCTGATTGAAACTGAACATGGAACCGACACTGTAATTGCACGCTGCCGCGCTACCATCTGGTCGTACACTTTCAGGATGCTTAAACCTTACTTTGAAACTACTTCAGGACAAGCTTTTACGGAAGGGCTGAAAGTGCTGTTGCAAGCCAAAGTTGAATACCACGAAGTATATGGTTTCAGCCTGAATATCCGCGACATTGATCCGGTTTATACTTTGGGCGACATGGCCCGGCAACGCCGTGAAATTATCAGGCGACTCGAAGAAGATGGTGTTTTTGAAATGAACAAGGAACTCGAATTGCCTTTGGTTCCTCAGCGTATCGCCATCATCTCCTCTCCCACTGCCGCAGGATTGCAGGATTTCGTTGATCAATTGCACAACAATCCTCACAAGTTCATTTTTTACACCAAACTGTTTCCGGCAGTGATGCAGGGAAATGAAGCTCCCGGAAGCATCACCAAAGCACTTGAGCAGATTTTTGAATACGAGGAAATGTTTGATGCAGTGGCAATTATTCGTGGCGGAGGGGCGCAGATTGATCTCGCTTGCTTCGATAACTATGAGTTGGCGTTCAATGTGGCACAGTTTCCACTTCCGGTAATTACCGGCATTGGGCACGACAAAGACGACACTGTAATTGACATGGTGGCGCATACCCGAATGAAAACACCTACCGCAGTTGCTGAATTCCTGATTACGGGAGCCTTGCAGTTTTCGCAGCAACTGAACGAATTGGAGAAACATTTTACCGAATTGGTGAATGATCAGTTAGAAGAAAACAAAAACCGGTTGAACGATGCAGCCGATCAGTTGAGTTTATTGGTGAATCAATTGATTGTCAAACAATCCAATCGATTGGAAATTGCGCGTATTCAACTAAAAAACAGGTCGGAGGCGTTCCTGAGAAATCAGTTCTCGGATTTGAAACAAATCTCAGCAATTGCAAAAAACCAAACCCACCGATACGTCACCCGGCAAAACCATTTATTGGAACAATCGGGCAACAAGCTGAATTTCGCTTTTCGGCAACAGGTTTTGAAAAATAAAAGTCTTTTGCTGCAATTTCAGAACCTGATCAAATTCAGAAGCATTGAAACCATCAAAACTGAAAAGAAAAACCTGAATTCGATTCAGGAAAAACTGCGGCTGGTCGATCCGCAAAATATCCTGAAACGTGGATATTCACTGACAATGCTGAACGGAATGATTCTAAAATCAGTACACTCAGTAAAAGAAGGCGACCTGCTCGAAACACGACTGAGTGATGGAAAGGTGGAAAGCATGGTGAAGAAAATATACAATAAACAATGATCAATATCCCTGCCCGAAGCAGGCGGGGAATATCCAAATAAGAATGAAGTAAAATCAGACCAATATAAGCGGTTTTAATAAATTTAACTTATTGAAATGTTGAGGGATGCTGAAACAAGTTCAGCATGACGCCCAATCGAAAGCGCAACTTGAAACATGGAACTTGAAACTTTGAACTAAAAAAATATGGCAACGAAAAAAGTAACTTACAAAGAAGCAATTACAGAAATTGAAGAAATTCTGGAGAAAATTGAAAGTGAAGAACTGGACGTGGATGAACTTTCGGAACAGGTAAACCGTGTTTCGGCGCTCATTACCATCTGCAAAGACAAACTGCACAAAACAGAGGCAGAAGTGGAGAAGATTCTGAACGATATGAACAATTAAAAGGACCAAACTCAGGCAAATGGAAAGCCAAAGAAAACCATACAGCTTAAATTAATTGCTATGACTTATGCTTCCCACCAATTAGACCAAATTGCGATTACTGTGAAATCGCATGTTCTTCTGAAAGAATTGTTGAAAGAGAATCCTGCATTGGCAGAAATTATGCGCCATGCCCGTAACGAAACCGAGGCACTCATTGGAGTAAGGAATTGGGTACTGGAGGAGTTGAGGCAAAATGAGGATGCCTATAAATTTTATAAAAGAGAGGCAAAAGGTCGCGAAGCATTTGAAAAACTGACATGGAAGGACTTTGCGGCTATTAGGATACTTGATTATATTGACAATGCTGGCCGTGACTTTGATGATTTAAACCTGAGGGGAGAAAAGGCCTTAAGCAACCCGGTAAAACTGATATGGCTTGCTGTGAATTTTGGAACAGGTGGGGCCAAGCCTTACTTTTTTATGGATATGCTTCAGCTTTTCAGGCAGCTTTCAGGTCAAAGTACCAGACAATTTCCAACCCGCGAAAAGGTCGAAGAATGGATGTCGAGGTGGTGCTCAGGTCTGGATCCAAGAATTATCAAACTTCGCGAAGAAAACCGTGAGCGGATATTAAAAATTATCATCGAAAAAATTGATGTTGGCGAGATTTCGGATTCCAAATTCTTTTTTGAGCAGGGAATGTCGCAGGAACAAAAATACCTAATGGCTTTGGAATGGTGGAAAGACAGGTTATTTCATCTTCGGTTTGCGGTACGATCTCCCGACCTCCTCAACGAATTACTGGGTAACTCTCTCGATCCTGACACCATGAAGGTACTATATGAAGCTCAGGATAAAGGGATTCCGTTTTTCATAAACCCATATTACCTATCACTTCTTCATGTGCGTGTGCCGTATTTTGCCATTGGCGCCGACCTTGCCATTCGCTATTATGTGGTTTACAGCAAGCAACTTGTTGATGAATATGGTTCAATCGTAGCATGGGAAAAAGAGGACAGGGTGGAGGCCGGAAAACCCAATGCTGCCGGATGGCTGCTGCCCAATGATTATAATATCCACCGCCGCTACCCGGAGGTTGCCATTTTAATTCCTGATACTATGGGCAGAGCATGTGGTGGTTTATGTGCTTCGTGTCAGCGTATGTTCGATTTTCAGAGGGGTTATCTGAACTTCAATCTCGATAAGTTAAAACCAACAGAAACATGGGATGAAAAGCTAAAAAAACTGCTTGAATATTTCGAAACCGATTCGCAGCTAAGGGATATTCTAATCACCGGAGGCGATGCGTTAATGAGTTCCGACCATTCGTTGGAGAATATTTTGAACGGGATTTATGAAATGGCTTTGAAAAAGAAACAGGCAAACGAAAAGTATGGAGAAACCGAAAAGCTTGCCGAAATTGTACGTGTAAGGTTGGGTACCCGGCTGCCTGTATATCTTCCTCAACGTATAACTCCTGAATTAGTCAGGCTTTTAGGTGACTTCAAACAAAAATCTTCCGCGATCGGGATCAAACAGTTTGTTATTCAAACACATTTTGAATCACCGATGGAAGTTACTCCCGAAGCCAGAGAAGCAGTAAAATTATTGAATTCGGCAGGATGGATCGTAACCAATCAGTTGGTGTTCACCACTGCTGCCTCCCGGCGTGGCCATTCTTCAAAATTAAGGAAGGTTCTGAACGAAATCGGAGTGCTGAATTATTATACATTTAGCGTAAAGGGTTATATGGAAAATAATTTCAATTTTGCTACCAACGAAAGGGCCGTTCAGGAACAAATGGAAGAAAAAGTCATTGGCAAAATACCGGAAGAGTATTTCGACGAGATAAAAGATTTTCCGCACAATGCTGAAATATTGGTTGAAAAAATATCGGAGCTACGAAATCGGGCAGACTTACCTTTTCTTGGCACTGACAGAAATGTGCTCAACCTTCCGGGCGTAGGTAAAAGCCTCACTTTCCGTACTATCGGAATAACACGATATGGCAGGCGAATACTCGAATTTGAACTTGACCATACGCGCAACCATAGCCCGGTTATTAAAAACAATGAAAAGGTGATCATCATTGAGTCAAAATCAATCAGCGAATACCTTCAGCAACTTTCTGAAATTGGTGAAGATATTGCTGATTATGAAAGCATTTGGGGCTATTCTATAGGTGAAACCGAACCAAGATTGCCCATTTATGAGTATCCCGGTTACGAATTTGAGTTAACCCAAAAATATACGAATCTGGGACTGTAAGACCCATCGATATTAAAATCGCATATTCAATCCGACCAGAAAATGTATTCCGGCCTGAGGGAAATAGCCATCCATAGCAAAGCGTTCACCTCCCAATACATAGGAATATACCCAGGCATTGTTTTCATATTCGGTGTCGAACAGGTTGTTCACCATCAGGTGCAGGTTCAGTTCTTTGGCAAATTTTTGTGGTACCCGATATGTCATTTTCAGATTGTTCAACAGATAACCATTTAGTTTTCGGTCGTCACTAGCGGTATTGTCAATGTACTGTTTGCTTACTGAATAAGTCTGAAGGCTCACATTCAATCCTTTGGCTGCCATCCAGCTAATTTGACTGTTGGCAATTACTTCAGGAGAAAAAGCCAGATCAGTAGTGCCCAACGCCGTGGCAATTTGTCCGCCATTGTCCCAATCATCCACATAATCGGTAAAATCTTTGATTTTGTTTTTGCTCAAAGTAACATTCACATCCCATTTTAGCTTTTCAGTCAGCTTCATTCCGGCCATCAGTTCAATCCCGGCGCGGAAACTATTGTCCACATTGGTCATTATCGGCGCACCCACATCATTGATTTCGCCAGTCAGAATTAACTGATTCTGATAAAACATGAAATACGCATTCACGCCCAAAGCCAGACGGGAAGTATTGAATTTGTAGCCAAACTCAAAATCGTTCAGGGTTTCAAAAGTGGGTTGTTTTCCATCAGGATCGGCATCCACATAATTGGAGCGGTTAGGCTCGCGGTTGGCACGTGCGAAGTTTACATACATGTTTTGCTGATCGTTCAACTGGTAATAAATGCCCAACTTCGGATTGAAAAATTCGAAACTGTGTGATTGCTTTAAATCGCGCAAATCATCATCCAACCCATCGATGCTGTATTCGATTTTGCGGTACTGAAAATCAGCAAACAAGTTCAGATTTTCCACCAATTCGTAGTTGTATTTGGCATACACATTAAAGTCTTTTTTCAGGCCAGTTCCGCGGTACCATTCGTGGTTCATTTCCGAATTTCCGGCATTGCGGGCCCAGATTACTTTTCCAAAATGATTTCCATCGTACACATTGTAGCCGCCACCAAAAGTAAATTCGTTGGTTTCCAGCTTTCTGTTCACCGAAAATGTTGTTCCGTAGAAATCGTTTGCAAGCCATTTACGCCGAATCAAATCCGATTTTTTGATCGTTTCGCCACCATAAACCGGAGGTGTGATCAGGTAATCAGCGAGTTTCCTGTTTTCTTTAAATTGTTCGTAATAACCATTTCCGGCGGTATAAAAAAGACTTGCATTTACATGCAAAACCTCATTCAACTTGTGCGAAAACAATAACTGGTAATGGTCCTGCTGATAGTGGTCAATCTCGTTTTCGTAAGTATATAAATTGTAGGTGCGGCTGTCTGAATTCACCATTTCGTCCACCTGTTTCTGGCTGTAAAGATAATGATCGGCATAACGTTGCATCCCAGTTGCATCGTTGTTCAGACGCACCGATGGCACGCCGTTCCATGCCTGGTAGGTGTCTTCCAATCCTGAAAAAATATTGACTTTAAGAATGGTATTCGGTGTAAAATATCCTCCTGAAAGAAAAAATGATTTCAGGTCAGATGAGGCACGGTCGATAAATCCATCGGAACTGATTTTCGACAATCGGGCGTCGAAGGTGAAATTTTCTTTTATGATACCGGAACCCAGACCAAACGAATGTTTCATCGAACCAAACGAACCGGCGGATGTGCTGTATTCGGCAAATGCATCTTTGTTGATGGTAGTGGTTTGCAGATTGATGGTTGCACCGAAAGCCGCAGCACCGTTTGTGGAAGTGCCGACACCGCGCTGCACCTGAATATTGTCGGTCGATGAGGCCAGATCGGGAATATCGACCCACCAGGTTCCGTGCGATTCGGCATCGTTCATCGGAATGCCGTTAACAGTCACATTAATGCGGTTTAAATCGGTTCCGCGAATCCTGAAATTTGTGTAACCCACGCCGGTTCCGGCATCAGAAGTAGCAACAAATGAAGGCGTTAATCCAAGTAAATAAGGAATATCCTGTCCCATGTTTTTGTCCTGAATTGCCGACTTTTCGACTGTTGTAAAAGCGACCGGAGTCTTTTCCTTCACGCGGGTAGCTGAAACCAGGACTTCTTCCGCCAGAAAATTATCCTGTTTCAAAACAAGATCAAGGGTCTGATTACTGCTGATTTTCACTTCTGCAGTTTGTTTTTCATACCCAATGTAAGAGATTGTCAGATTGTAAGTTCCGGCCTTTAGGTTCTTAAACAGGTAAGCACCGTTTAAATCGGTTGTAGTACCGCTGAAACTGTTTAAAATCGCGAGGTTGGCACCAATAAGTCGTTCGCCAG
>JAUYTA010000953.1 GCA_030695265.1 Bacteroidota bacterium | reverse complement strand
ATTTCGATGAACTGTTCCTGACTTTCTTCGCTGGTCATCAACCACGGATAGCCATAACTGTCGTCAATATTGTCGCCAGTTTGTCCGCCCGGAGCATCGTGCATGTCCAGAATCAGGTAAATTTCTGATTCACGACACCATTCCACCAGACTGTCAATTCGCTGAAAACCATCCTGATCGACAACCAGTCCCATGTAATCTTCGTCTGTAAATAACTTATAATGAAACGGAATCCGAATGGTATTCATGCCCGTTTTCCTGATATACCGAATGTCTTCGCGGGTGATGTAGTTGTCTTTAAATGATTTCCAGAATTCGTTGGTAAAATCGGGGCCAACCATTTCACGAAAAGCCTGATCGATCAGCCGGGCCGAGCTTGTGCGCTTAAAACCAAACATATAACCTTCAGGATTGAGCCAGTTGCCAAGGTTGGTTCCCCTGATAAAAAACTTTTCGCCATTGGGGGCTATCAGATCTGGGCCATCAATTTTAATGAATTGCCTGGTATCAGAAGTTTCTTTTTGGATTGCAGGTTGGCATCCCTGAAAAATCAGGATACTGGAAATAAGCAGGAAAAATGAAATTCTTTGAATCATGGTTAGTTAGTTGAATGAATGTTAAAGGTGGTACAATTGTAATGTTTATCGGTAAGAATACCAAAAATGAAAAACAACTCATTTCTTTAAGCAAAACCCACTTTTTACTTTCAAACAATCAGCATCAAAGGTGTTCTTGTGTCATATCCAGCAATTCTGCTTTTGCTATTAGCAAATTTGAATATTTATACATTATTTTAAGAACCCAAAAATCTCTTAAATAATGAACAAATCGACTAACAAACAAGGTTGGATCATCACCTTTGCCGCATTGGGCATAAACCTGGTCATGGGCGTCCTGTATTCGTGGGGCGTCATCAAAAAAGCGCTGGTAAGCGACTGGGGATGGACCAATACCGATGCCGCGCTTCCCTTCACTGTTTCAGCAGCAGCTTTTGCAGTTACCATGATTTTTGCCGGAAGGGCTCAGGATAAATTCGGGCCACGACCGGTAACCATTTTCAGCGGATTGATGCTCGGTGGCGGATTGATTGCCTCCGGTTTTGCGACCAGCCTGGCAATGATGGTATTTACTTTCGGAGTGATCGGATCGATTGGAATCGGACTCGGCTATTCGGCTGCAACGCCTTGCGCGATGAAATGGTTCGAATCGTCAAAAAAGGGAATGATCGCCGGAATCGTGGTTGCCGGAGTCGGACTTTCGCCAGTTTACATCACCCCAATTACTGCCAGTTTACTGAAATCACAAGGCATCAGCAATACCTTCATCATTCTCGGCGTATTTGCCATTGTTGCAGTTGTGTTGCTTGCAATGTTCCTTAAAAATCCTCCTGAAGTAGAAGCGCCAAAAGCCGCGAACAATAACGCTGCGCCTGTCTTCAAAGGAAATAATTTTACCTGGGACGAAGTGTCGAAAACGCCGCAGTTCTATTTGCTGTGGATCATGTATTTGCTTGCTGCAACTGCCGGACTAATGCTGATCGCGCACCTTCCAAGTATCGCGGTAGTTCAGGCCGACTGGAAAACTGCCGGATTCTTGCTGGTGGTTATTCTTTCGGTGTTCAACGCATTGGGCCGTTTGGGTGCAGGCGTTTTATCCGACAAAGTTGGACGCACCCGCGCCATGATGATCGTATTTATGCTTCAGGCCGTGAACATGTTCCTTTTCGCGTTTTATACTTCAATCCCATTGCTGATGGTTGGTTCGGCAGTTGCAGGTCTGGCTTACGGAGCCGTTTTCTCACTGTTCCCCACCACCACCGCCGAATTTTTTGGCATGAAAAATCTGGGCGTTAACTACGGAATGATCTTCACTGGTTGGGGCGTGGCAGGAGTGATTGGCCCAATGCTGGGTGGTATGGTTGCCGACAAAACCGGTGCATACAGCAATGGTTATCTGGTTGCCGCAGTATTTCTGGTTATCGCAACTATTTTGGTTGGTATTCTGAAAGTGCCAAAAGCAAGGATGTAAAAAGTCGAAGTTTTCAGTGATCTATTGAATAAAAAACAGTGTTCAGTCGCAGTTTTTCAGTGATCAATTAAATAAAAAAACAGCAGTTCGGATGGATTTTCGGATTGCTGTTTTTTCATCCGTGTACCCCAGTCAGGGTTTGAAACCCTGACTGGGGTAAGACAACTCCATCCAAAATTCCAGCAATTTATATGATTGAAATCTTTATATTTGTAGAAATGTAAAAGTACAAATGCAATATAAATGTAAATCCTATGAATACCTTTGAATTGAAGCAAGAATTAATAAATAGGATATCTGGAATTGAAGACATTGATTTTCTCAATGCCATTAAAACCATTTTGGATTTCAATCGAAAAGAACCCTTTATTGAATTAACTATTGACCAGGAGTTGGAACTTCTTAAAGCAAGTAAAGACGGTGAAAAAGGGAATTTTAGATCTCAATCAGAAATGGATAAAAAAGTTGAAGAATGGCTAAGAGAGAAATAGTGTGGACAAAAAATTCGGAAATCCAACTTCAGGAAATTCTTGAATTTTATACACAGAGAAACAAAAGCCGAAATTTTTCACTAAAACTTTACAGGAAATTTAAGACAGAACTCAAGAATGTAGCTCTGAAACCTGAAATAGGATTAAAAACAAAACTTGACCAGATTAGGGGGCTGATTGTTGGGGATTTTATTTTATTTTACAAAATCCTGGATGACAAAATCCTGATATTGAAAGTTTGGAATTGCAAACAAAATCCTGACAAACTAAAT
>JAUYTA010000950.1 GCA_030695265.1 Bacteroidota bacterium | reverse complement strand
TAGGTTCCTTCCTGCTCAATAGGGTTTTGGGTTGCCATTACCAAAAATGGTTCCTGAAGTTTGTAGGTGTTTTCGCCGATTGTAATCTGGCGTTCCTGCATTGCTTCGAGCAGCGCTGATTGCACTTTTGCGGGAGCACGGTTAATTTCGTCGGCAAGAATGAAATTGGTAAAAATCGGCCCTTTTTTAACGATGTATTCCTCTTTTTTCTGACTGTAAATCATGGTACCCAAAAGGTCGGCAGGCAAAAGGTCGGGCGTAAATTGGATGCGTGAAAATTTGGCATCGATACTTGTTGCAAGTGTGTTGATTGCCAGTGTTTTTGCCAATCCAGGAACACCTTCGAGTAAAATGTGACCACCCGAAAGAAGTCCGACCAAAAGGCTTTCAATCAAATGTTTTTGCCCTACAATCACTTTGTTCATCTCCATGCTGATGATGTCAACAAATGAACTCTCCCTTTGAATTCTTTCGTTTAATTCGCGAATATCAACTTCCTGATTCATATTTTTTAAGATAAGTAATTATAAATGTTTGTTTTTTTTGAGAACACGAAAATAAGCTATCCGTAAATGAAAAAGGATAAATTTTCGTTAAATTTTGTTAAGCTATTCCGGCCTAAAATGGCCGTGAAATTAATAAAAACGGCGATCTTTAACAGAATATGCCTGTACTTTTTTATTTTTGTCAAAAATCAATCCATTGACACAAAGGTATTTTATAGAACTGGCCTACAAAGGCACTCATTTTCACGGTTGGCAGGTTCAGCCCAACGCAGTAACCGTTCAGAAATGTCTGGAAAAAGCGCTGTGCACCATTACCCGCGAAACCATTGCAGTAACCGGTGCGGGCAGGACTGATACCGGTGTGCATGCCAGCTACTTTGTTGCGCATTTCAATTCTTCCAAACTAAATTTGGATCATCCTGATTTTACACATAAACTGAACAGCTTTCTTAACGTAGATGTGTCAGTTTTTGGTATCAGCAAAGTTGGATCAGAAGCACACGCCCGTTTTGATGCGCTTTCAAGAACTTACCAATACCATTTGAATTTGCAGAAAGATCCATTTGTGGTGGATACTTCATGGTATTTTTTCCGGCGGCCGGATTTGGCAAAAATGAACGAGGCTTGTGAAATTTTGTTCGATTACATTGATTTTACCAGTTTCAGTAAACTGCACACCGATGTGAAAACCAACAACTGCAAAATCATGCTGGCAGAATGGACTCTGCAAGGTAGCAGTTTGGTTTTTACAGTGAAAGCCGATCGGTTTTTGCGGAACATGGTACGTGCCATGGTTGGTACATTGCTCGAGGTTGGGATTGGTAAAATGGATCTTGACGCCTTTCGTTCAGTGATTGAGCAAAGAAATCGGGGAGCGGCCGGATTATCTGTTCCTGCGCATGGTTTGTTTCTGACTGATATTGAATACCCTGAAACTTTGTTTAAACGATTTGCAAAAAAAGAGTTCTAAAACATAAATAAATTCAGGTATTATAAAACATTTAGCTTTTTTGCTTGTGATTTGATTTGTAGCTTTAACAAATAATAATAACAACCCATAAATAATAATCCCGAATTAATAATTACCTCTTATGAAAGATTTTTTAAGCAATTACCTAACACAGGCAGGACAGAAAGATAAAGGGAAACTTTATCGCCCCGGCCCTGTGGTCACAATTTCAAGAGAATGCGGATGTTCTGCCAACCGCATTGCTACCAAGTTGTCAAAGATACTTACCGGTTACAATTACCTTTCTGAAACAAAAACAGATGTTGAATGGAAATGGGTGAGCAAAGAAGTGATTGAACTGGCAGCCGATGAGTTGAAAATGCACCCTGAAAGAGTTAAAAATGTTTTTTTGGGTGAAGCAAAACAAAGCATCAACGACGTTTCCTTCGCTTTCTCAACTTCTAAAGTGTATGATTCGGAGGATCAGAAGGTGATTGACACCGTAAAAGCCATCATCCGCAGTATTGCCGAAGAAGGTCATTATATCATTGTTGGTCGGGCGGCCAGCGTCATTGCTCAGGATATTCCCAAACGATTAAGTATCAAATTACAGGCTCCGCTCGAATGGAGAATCAACCGGATTATGCAGATCAGTAATTTATCATGGGCAGATGCGCAGGAATATGTACTCGAAATTGACCGTCAGCGTGACTTGTTTGTGGCACATGTTGCTGGCCGCGAATTGGACAACAACGACTTCGACCTGATTTTTAATTATTCAACCATGATTGACGACCATATTGTTGATGTGATCGTGAATGTGCTGAAAAACAAAAAGATCATCGCGAATTCGGAAGAGGATTAGCTGAAACGATCATGCTGAGAAAAGCCGTTGTTTTTGCAGAAATGCAGTAGCAATGGCTTTTTTGTGATCAAATTCTGACGGTCTTTGTTATAGGAATACTCATTGAACATTAAATTAAGATTATCATGGCATTTACACTCGAAATTGGCAGTCAGGCTCCGGAGTTTAACCTGAAGGCTACCGATGGAAAATTCTACAAACTCAGTGATTTCTCGGATTCTAAAATTCTGGTGGTGTTTTTTACCTGCAATCATTGTCCGTATGTTTTGGGTAGCGATGAGGTGACCAGAAAAACTGCCGATCGTTTTCAAGCTGAAGGAGTCCGGTTTGTCGCAATCAATTCCAATAGTCCAAATACTTATGCAGAAGATAGTTATGAAAATATGATTGTCCGTGTGGATGAAAATCAATTTCCATGGATTTATTTGCACGACGAAACGCAGCAGGTTGCATTGGCTTACGGAGCGCTGAAAACACCTCATTTTTATGTGTTTGACCAAGGGCGAAAGCTGGTTTACACCGGTCGTTCTGTCGATCAGCCGCGCGATGCATCGAAAA
>JAUYTA010000945.1 GCA_030695265.1 Bacteroidota bacterium | reverse complement strand
CAATGTAATTTCTCTCAGAATCAGGAAATAGAAATTTCCGTATATTGCACGATATTATTGAGTTGAAGCATTTCTGCCGCCAAATTATTTTTTCCGGCAGAGAACCAATATAAGCATGCAATATGAAACGAAAAGCCAGCTTTCCACACGATAGTCAGGAGTCGCCAGATTCATCAGACCAGATTTTCATTCATATAAAAAAAGACCAATTTCCCATCGTAGGCATTGGTGCATCAGCCGGAGGACTGGAGGCGCTGGAACAATTTTTCTCCAATATGCCTTCTGACTGTGGGATGGCATTTGTGGTTATCCAGCACCTCGACCCAACCCACAGGGGTTTTTTGGGCGAATTGCTTCAACGGTTAACAAAAATGCAGGTTTATACGGTAACCGACCGACTGAAAGTTAAACCTAACTGTGTGTATGTAATTCCGACGAACAAGAGTATGTCGATTTTAAACGGCTCGCTGCATTTGTTCGAGCCAATTGAAACACGCGGGTTGAGGCTTCCAATCGATTTCTTTTTTCATTCTCTTGCCGACGACAGGCAGGAACAGAGTATAGGAATTATCCTTTCCGGCATGGGTTCTGATGGAAGTTTAGGGCTGAGAGCCATCAAAGAAAAGGCGGGGATAGTGTTGGTTCAGGAGCCGGTCGCTGCCAAATTCGACAGCATGCCCCGGGCAGCCATCGAAGCAGTAATCGCTGATGTCGTGGCTCCTGCAAACGAGTTGCCGGAAAAATTAATTTCGATCATAAAGCATCCATATCTGGTTACTTCAAAAACTCCGCAAAGTCTGGAGAAAGATACCAGCTCGCTCGAAAAAATTATTATTCTTCTCCGCGCCCAGTCAGGACACGACTTTTCGCTTTACAAAAAAACTACCTTATACCGCCGTATCGAACGTCGGATGGGTATCCACCAATTATTGAAAATAGCATCGTATGTGCGTTATCTGCAGGAAAACCCGGCAGAAGTTGAAATACTGTTTAGAGAGTTGCTGATTGGGGTTACCAGTTTCTTTCGTGATTCTGCCGTTTGGGAACTTCTGAAGGAGAAAGTAATCCCGTCAGTATTTACCAAATTGCCACATGGACATGTTTTTAGAGCATGGATACCAGCATGTTCGACAGGTGAAGAAGCTTATTCGCTGGCAATTGTTTTCAAGGAAGCATTGGAGAAGCTAAACATGACCAGGAATTTTTCGTTGCAAATATTTGCCACCGATCTTGATAGCACCGCCATCGATAAAGCACGGAAAGGGATTTATCCGGCAAATATTGTTACCGATGTATCGCAAACCCGCCTAAACCGATTTTTCATCAAGACCGGAGACCAATACCGGCTAAATGCAGAGATAAGGGAAATGGTGATTTTTGCGCCACAGAATGTGATAAAAGACCCACCTTTCACAAAACTCGATTTCCTCTCGTGTCGCAACCTGATGATATACATGGATGCCGAATTGCAGAAGAAACTATTGGCGCTTTTCCATTACAGTCTTAATCCTGATGGCCTGTTAATTCTTGGAAGTGCTGAAACCAATGGTTCGCAGGCAGATTTATTCACAATCATCGATGCAAAACTTCGAATTTACCAGCGCAGTGGTCCGGCCAAAGCAGAAGAACTTTTTGGTTTCCCAAGCTCTTTTGCCCACTCTAAACCCGGGATAATTGAAATTCAACAAAAGGAAAAAGTTGCTGATAATGTACAAACGCTCACCGATAAATTGTTGTTACAGCAATTTTTACCAGCCAGCGTTTTGGTGACAGAAGCAGGCGATATAATTTATATCACCGGAAGTACCGGGAAATATCTTGAGCCGGCAGCTGGTAAAGCCAACATGAATTTATTTGCCATGGCACGCGAAGGGCTGCGGAATGAGCTTCCGGGAGCTTTCAGAAAAGCCATGCAGAATTATGAAAAAGTGGTTTTGAACAATGTGAAAGTTGGTACCAACGATGGAACAGTGTTAACGGATGTAACCGTTCAGCAAATAGAAAAACCGTTGCCATTGAAAGGCAAAATTTTAGTATTTTTTGCAGATGTGCCCAATGCAAACCTGAAAATTTCAAAACAAAAAGAAACATTGACTTCAGGAATTGCACTGAATGCTGAACTCGAATTTGACCTTCAACGCCTAAACGAAGAACTGCAAAGTACCAGGGAAGAAATGCAAACTTCGCAGGAGGAACTGAAATCAACCAACGAAGAATTGCAGTCAACCAATGAAGAACTGCAATCGACCAACGAAGAGCTTACCACTTCAAAAGAAGAAATGCAAAGCCTGAATGAAGAGCTTCAAACCGTGAACACTGAACTTCAGAGTAAAGTGGATGATTTTTCAAGGGTAAACAACGATATGAGCAACTTGCTCAACAGCATAGAAATAGCAACGTTGTTTCTCAGTAAAGAACTGAAAATTCGTCAGTTCACATTGCCTGCAACAAAAATCTTCAAACTTAGGGAGAGCGATATCGGCAGGCTGTTTACTGATCAGGTGACCGATTTGGTTTATCCTGAAATGTACAACGATACCAGGGAAGTATTGCGTACCCTGGTGTTTAAGGAGAAAGCCGTTGCTACAAGCGACGGGCGCTGGTTCAATATACGAATGATGCCTTACCGAACCACAGAAGATAAAATCGACGGTTTGGTAATCACCTTCATCGACATTACAAAATCGAAAC
>JAUYTA010000911.1 GCA_030695265.1 Bacteroidota bacterium | reverse complement strand
GTTATTTCGCCGCCATAACGGTATTCGTTCAGGCTGCTGAAATTCACTTCCAGTTTCTGGTTGTAAGTAGGTTTATAAAACAGGTTTGCCCCGAATGAATTGTTGCGCAGTTCAGGAAGTTCAGAAAAATTATCGCCGTTGTGATCGTATGCTTCGCGGTGACGTCGGTTTACAAAGATGGCAGCTCCGGCAGTCCGTTTTTTGGTGAGCATCGTGAGGTTTCCGTTCACGATATTGTCCTGAGCGGCGCCATTGGTACTTTGCGTGAGGGTACTGAATTCGTAACTGCTCTCTTTGGGAATCTGGGTAATGATGTTTACTGTTCCGCCGATGGCACTCGAACCATAAAGGGCAGATCCGCCGCCACGAACCACTTCGATGCGCTCTACCATGTTGGCAGGTATTTGCTCCATTCCGTAAAGGCCGGTAAGCGGACTAAATATCGGGCGACCGTTAATCAGAATCTGGGAATACGAACCGCCCAGGCCATTCATCCGGAGTTGGGTGTAATTGCAGGTCTGGCAATCGGTTTCAACACGCAGCCCGGGCTGAAAACGCAGTCCTTCAGAAATATTACATGCCTGAACAAGGTTTAACGCCTCACTTCCCAGCACATTTACGATTACCGGCGATTCGGTTTGCCGCTTGAACGTTTTTGTGCCGGTAACCACTACCTGGTTGAGCGCCATGTGCTCCTCTTCCAGCACAAAATTGACTTCCTGAGACTGGCCAAGCGCAATATTAATTGTTCGCTCCGCAGGCTTGTATCCAAGGGTTTTGGCAATCAGGATATGTTTGCCTACCGGAAGGTTGATCATGGTATAATGACCGGAAGCGTCGGTTGCAGTTCCGATCGAAGTACCTTTTATGTAAATACTTACAAACGGAATGTGCTCACCGTTCGATTGCACATCGCCAAAAATATTTGAATCGGTCTTTTTTTCAGGCTCGGCGGCTCCTGAAATTAGGGAACTAAACAGCAGCACAATTAGCACTGCAATGGATTGTATTTTCATGTGATTTGAATTGTTAATTTGAATTCGAATTTTGTTCTACGGTTCAAGAATGAGTAAATGATGTATTTATAATTGTTCAAATGTTTTAACTCACCCCGTCGCATCTGCGATGCTTTTCCCCTCTCTTTTTAAAAGAGAGGGGGAAGGCCGCTTGCGGACTTGGGGGTGAGTTAATTGAAAATTACGGCAATAATTTGTTTCCCAACCTGATTTCGGTAAGGGTTTGTTTTAGACTTCAGGAGGG
>JAUYTA010000904.1 GCA_030695265.1 Bacteroidota bacterium | reverse complement strand
AATTTCTGAAAGTTAAACAGTGTTAATACTGTTTTTTGACATATTCTGACGTTTAAAAATTCGTTAAGTTTAAAGAAGTAATAGAAACAATTAAAAAACATGACGATGCTAGAGTACGCAAAGGTTATTTTACCGAAAGTTAGTTTTAGCCGTGAATTATTCCGGAAAGAATTGGCAAAATGCATTAATTGGGTAGGAGAATCGGATATTAATCAATTAAAAGACTGGTGTTTTGAGAATTTTATGGACATGTATCCTGATATTCTTACCGAGGCTTTTTCGATGAAAGCGGCTTGATAAGCAAGGTGAAATAAAACTGTGAAGGTAAAAAGTGAAGTTATTTCCCTGGTCAGGGAAGAGTTAAAAACACAAGGCTCCCGTAAATGGGAGCCTTTATTTATTTGGTGTATTCAACTGGTTTAGTATTTGTGATGGTTCTTTTTAAACAGATTCCCCAAATTTTTTCTGAGTTTCTGGAACCTCTCAAATCCCTGGTTCAGTGTTTCTGAATTAATGTCGCTGTATTCACTGAATTTGCTGTCGATGTGATGCGTTCTTGGGTAAATAATTATTTTGCTGTTTTTCTGAAATTGTCTGTCAAGCCGCTCCTGAATGTTTTCCATGCAATTATCGTAAGAAACTGACGACCTTCGTGCCGCGACATAGATGAGAATATCTTCAGAGGTAACATACTTTTGTAACATTTGCATGTTTGGCAAGCTATATTCATCGGAAAAGCTGAAACCGCATTTGTGTTTTCTGTGTCTGAAGTATTCCTGAATGGCTACTTCGGTTGTTTGGGTGCAATAACAGAATATATTTATACTCAACTCTTTAGCCAATGTATTTATTTTGGGCACCCAGATTTCGAAACCGGGTTCCAGTTCACCCAAAGGAGGAATAACCAACACAATTTTTTTGTGCCCCACCAAAGAATGCTCAAAATGACAGATATAAACAGCCTTGCTGGTCCGTGAAATGATAGAAGCTGTTTTGGTTTCGATAAAACGTTCAATTAAACCGGTTTTTCGGGGCCATCCTATCATGATGGTATCCGTCATTTCTTCGCGCGATGCCCGGACGATCCCCCCCGCAATGTTGTGATCGATGGTGGCAGTAATTTGCACCTTGGTCTCGTTGGCCAATGCCATTTTAACCAAATGTTGCAGGTTCTTTCTGGCTTTCACCAGGTTCTTCTCGGCTTCTTCATCATTTGGTACCACAGATAATATGGTAATTGGGTTAAGCGATTTCTTATTCTTTACAAAAACTGCAAATTCAAGTAAAGTCTCCATGTTATTCAAATTTGCGATAGGAATCATGATGTGCTCACTGTAATGTACCGGGTATTCAATAACTGGTTCTTCTTTTTCTGATGTAATAATTAGTTTCGAAGCGTTTTCAGTAACAATTGTTGCTACGAGGCAAGTAACTAAAATAAGCAGAATCGTTCCGTTCAGAGCATTTTCATCTATTATTCCGGCCTGAAAACCTACCAAAATAACTGCCAGAGTTGCTGCTGCATGTGAACTGCTTAATCCAAAAATTAGTTTTCGCTGATCGGCCGAATATCGAAAAATGATTTTTGTCGCGCTTGCAGCCAGCCACTTACCAGTTAGGGCAACAATCGACAAAGTAACAGCAATAATCACTGCTGCAGGGCCATTCAGAAGTACTTTTATATCTACCAGCATTCCTACACTTATCAGGAAAAATGGTATAAATATCGATTGCCCGATGAATTCGATCCTGTTCATAAGGGTTGATGAATAGGGGATAAGCTTATTAAGTGCCAGACCAGCTACGAATGCGCCGATAATTGGTTCAATACCGGCAAGTTCTGCCAGAAAAGCTGCAAAAAAAACTACTGCAAGCACAAAAATATAATGCGAAGATTTTTCACTTTCCAGTTTCTCAAAAAACCATGCGGTAATTTTCGGAATAATCCAGAACATAATGCCTGAAAATACCGCCAGCGAAGCAATCAGTTGAATCCAGAAGGCCATATTCAATCCCCCGTTGTTTGAACTCATAATAATCGCCAGCAAAATAAGCACAGCAGTATCGGTTAGTATTGTACCGCCAACAGTAATAGCAACAGCTTCATTTTTTGAAATTCCGAATTTGCTCACAATTGGGTACGAAACCATGGTGTGGGTCGAAAACATGCTCGAAATAAGTAAGCTGGCTGTAAAACTATAATCGAGAAGGTAATAACAAACCGGAAATCCGATGGTTAATGGGATAATAAAAGTAAGGAATCCGAATACGATACTCTTGTTCTTATTTCGTTGAAATTCTTTCAGATCGAGTTCAAGCCCGGCAATAAACATGATGTATAACAATCCGATGGTTGAAAACAGGGTGATTGCTGAATTTTGTTCGAGCATATTGATACCGTGTGGTCCAATAACTACCCCTGAAATAATCAGGCCGATAATACCGGGAATTTTGAGCTTCCGGAGTAAAATGGGAGAAAGTAAAATAATAAGCAGAATGACAGCAAAAACCAAGACCGGGTTTTGAAACGGCCGTTCAAATTCGTGGGCTATCAGATCAAAAAAACTACTTGTCATTCCGGAATGAATAATTAATTAAATTCTCCGAAAGATAGTTGTTTAAACGTATAAATATTGCTTGTACAGATGATTTTCACCTCTGCCATCCTAAGTCCAAAATGTTCATCAAAATAATATTTCATGGTTCGCCTGTTAATATTTTATGAATAAGAACCCTACCGCCAAAGGAGTGATTGTAAAAACAATCGCTATTTTCACGCGATTTTAAAACAAACTAAAATATAAAGCCGGCAGATTCCTTTCACCGGGGGAATTTGTCGGTTTTTCAAATTTACAGGACTTGAATCAGTCTTTTTATTTCGTTTCGTTTCAACTTTCCGGTCGATGTCTCCGGAAATTTCTCCAGAAAGAAAATCGCTTTTGGACGTTCAAACGGTGTCAGGAGTTTTTTTAATGTTTGATTAATCGGTTCAATGTCTGTTTGTTGGCCTTCTATAACGAGCGCCAGTTTTTCACCCAACATTTCATCGGGCAACGATGAAACTACAAATCGTCCTTCAATTACCGTGGCCAGTTTTTTCTCAATTGTTTCAGGAAAATATTTTATTCCTCCTGAAATGATTACATCATCGGCTCTTCCCAAAATCCGAAAACTGGTGGATGATAGAATTTCGGCGATGTCGTTGGTTTGAAGTGGTTCGTTCAATTCAGGAACATGAATTAGCAGGCATTTATTATCATTGGTGGTTACTGAAATCCCAGGCAAACAATTATAAATATCAGAACGTTTTTCTCCTGAAAGTTCACGAATGGCTATGTGCGAAGCCGTTTCCGTCATTCCATAAGTTAAAACCACCCGGCTTTTTAATAGGCTGATTTTGGTTTCCAAACTTTCGGGAATGGAAGAGCTGCCAATCAAAAGATTACGGATATTTTCGAGCTTTTTCTTTCCTGAAGTTTTTTCCAGCATTTTGAAAACCTGGTTGGGAACCATCGCACCGAAATCAAAAATTTCGTTCTTTAGAATGTCAAAATCACCCGATGGATCACCCGTAAACAAATCCATTTGTCCAACGATGGCGCGGACTACCATCATTTTTCCGGCAATGTACTGGCAAGGCAAACTGAGTAAAAGCCGGTCGCCTTTTTGTAATCCGAAGTATTCGATGGTTCGTTCCGCACTTTTAATCATGACCGATTTTGGCAGTTCGATTGGCTTTGGTTCACCTGTGCTGCCTGAAGTTTGTGCCAATATAAAATCCGAATCCGAAAACCATTCGTTCAGGAATAGAAACAGTTCTTTTTCCCACTCGGGAGCGGAAGGTTCTGCCGATTTTTCAAAGTGCAATCTTGAAATTTCAGATGGAGAAAGTTTTACACCATTCAGAATTATATGGTCTGTTAAAATCATGCTAATTTCTTTTTCATTAAAAATCACTATCAACGATTTCATCTGCCATCAAATCGCCAAACTCCCATTTCTTTCCGGGACGAAACCACAATTGCTCTCCTGAAATTTCTAATGGTGAATCAAAATTATTGGTAAAAAGCTGACCTGTTCCCAATCCCTGTTCGGCCTTTGCATTTTGCTGAAAAGTCCATTGTGCGATGGCATTCAGGCCGATATTCGATTCAAGTGCCGAAGTGATCCACCAGCCAATATTGTTTTTATTGGCAAGTTCAATCCATTTTTCGCAACCAGCCAAACCGCCATGCAAGCTGGGTTTCAGTATCAGGTAGGCAGGTCGGATAGTTTCCACCAGTTTTTGCATTTCTTTTCCTGAAGTTATCCCAATCAGTTCTTCGTCGAGCCCAATTGGGACTGGAGATTGGCGGCAAAGTTCGGCCATTTCGCTCCATCGTCCTGCTTCAATCGGTTGTTCAATGGAATGAATCTGCAAATCAGATAAGCGTTTCAGGTTTTCGAGTGCAGTCTGGTAGGAATATGCGCCGTTGGCATCCACCCGAAGTGTAATTTCTTCCGGAGAAAACTCTTTACGAATTTCCTTCAATAAAGCGAATTCAGTTTCAAAGTCGATGGCGCCTATTTTCATCTTTATACAGCGGAAACCTGCATCCAGTTTGGTGCGGATCTGCTGCTTCATAAATTCGGGCGTTCCCATCCAGATCAGTCCGTTGATCGGAATTCCCTTTTCTCCGCGCGTAAAAGCTGATGGAAACAGTATTTGCTGGC
>JAUYTA010000899.1 GCA_030695265.1 Bacteroidota bacterium | reverse complement strand
GCTTAAACGGGTAAAGTTTAAGCATTTTCAGGATCTGTTTTGGTGATCAATTAGATCAGTTTCTGTATTTATCTTCCGTATCGAGTAGGCCAAGATAGGTATCATACCTGCTTTCCGCAATTTGGCCATCAGTCACAGCTTTTTTTACCGCGCACTCAGGTTCGTGTGTGTGGGTGCAATTATAGTACTGGCAATTATTCAGAAGTTCGAACATTTCAGGAAAATAATGGGAGATTTCTTCTTTTTCCATTTCAAGCAGTCCAAAACCTTTTATGCCCGGTGTATCAATAATAAATCCGCCAAAGTGGAGATCAATCATTTCGGAATAAGTGGTGGTGTGTTTACCCGAATGGTGCGAGTCGGAAATGATACCGGTTTTCAACATTGTCCCGGGTTGAATGGAATTGATGATGGTGGATTTACCAACTCCTGAATGTCCGGAGAAAACATTGGTTTTATTTTGCATCATCATTTTCAGTTCTTCCATGCCAATGTCCTTTTTTGCTGAAATTTTCAAACAGGGATAACCCACTTTTTCATAAACGTCAATCAGGAAATTCATCAGCGAAGTTTGTGCTTCGTTGTAAAGATCAATTTTATTGAATATGATGCGGCAGGGAATGCGGTAAGCTTCAGCAGAAACCAGAAAGCGATCGATAAAAGTGGTGGTGGTAACCGGATGTTTTATGGTAACAATCAGGAAAGCCTGATCGATGTTGGCTGCAATGATGTGCGATTCTTTTGAAAGGTTGGGCGATTTACGAATGATGTAATTTTTGCGTTCTATTATGTTTGTTATAAGTCCAAGAACCGCTCCTTCTGCATTGTTATCTTCCTTTTGTTCAGAAATTTCTACATGGTCGCCAACTGCAATTGGGTTAGTACTGCGGATTCCTTTTAACCTGAAATTTCCTTTTATCCTGCATTCTATTGAGTTTCCATCGTCGGTTTTTACGGTGTACCAACTTCCGGTCGATTTTACAACAATACCTTTTTTCAATGCTTGTTTCCGCTTTAGATTATTTACTTATACTTTAGCAACTCTTTAAATATGGTTCTATAACGATTTGTATGGGTAACCTTTTCATACATACTCACCCCCTCGCACCGATGGTGCTTGCCCCCTCTCTTTTTAAAAGAGAGAGGGGGAAGGCCGCCTGCGGACTTCGGGGTGAGTTGTGAATATCAACTATCGATATCTGTTTCTATAATTGGCTTAGGTAATTCTACAAATTTCAACTTTAATTGCATTT
>JAUYTA010000898.1 GCA_030695265.1 Bacteroidota bacterium | reverse complement strand
CTCTTAAAATCAAACTAATTACTCACTATTGACCCTGGCCGCCCGGGCCCCCCATGCGACCCTGACCATTCCTTCTGTTTTCTTCACGCTTTTTCAACATTTCATCGTACAATTTGATCTGGTCAGCCTTCAAAATGGCTTTGATCTCCTTGTCTTTTTCTGCCTGAACCTTTGTCATTTCTGCACGCATTTTTGTACGTTCAGCATCACTGGCATCGCGCATTTTCGACCAATCGACTGACGATTGTTTTTCCTGATACTTTTTGTTGATCGCAGTCACTTTGGCTTCCTGATCCTTGGTCAGTTTCAATTGCTCAACCAACTGTTGAGTTTGGCGCTGTATCCTTTGTTCCGGAGTCATCTGCTGCCGGTCGCCCATTCCTCCTGGTCTGCCTGACTGCTGAGTTCTTGATGGACGTTCGCCACCACCACGTTCCTGTGCGAAGGTTATTCCTGATAAAACCAGAAACATTACCATTAATAAGCTTATTTTTTTCATTTGATTGATTTTTAAATACTGATTTGTTTATTTACTGATGCATTGACTGTTTCATACCAAAAAAGTTTAATCCGAAAATTAAAAAAATTCACACGATTTGTGGAAATCGGCATTCAAAAAAAATGATTGACCGTTTTACATACCTATTTGTCATTTTGCATCAGTCAGTTGTGGTCATTTATTTTCATTCTATTGTCATTTCCTGGCAACTTAATGACTACCAAATGACAATTGAATGACTTTTATAACATTGGATAAAAGTCACGGATAGTCAAACAAAAAAATTCACATGAAAACCTAATTGAATGATCAATATGTCTATTTTTGAAAAAAATCAAAACCAGCAACATTGAAAGCACTTATTTTTGCAGCAGGATTGGGAACCCGCCTGAAAGAACATACCAGCGATAAGCCAAAAGCATTGGTTCAACTTGCCGGAAAACCAATGCTGCAACATGCCATTGAAAAACTGATATCACATCAAATCACCGATATTACCATCAATGTATTTCATTTTGCCGATCAGGTTATTTCATTCCTGAACAATCACTCCTTTCCCGGAGTAAACATTCATATTTCGGACGAACGGGAAGGGTTGCTCGATACCGGTGGCGGGTTAAAAAAAGCGGAAACATTTTTGACAGGCAGCGAGCCAATCATGATTTACAATGTAGATGTGATCAGCAATCTTGATTTGAATTTGCTTGAAAGACATCATTTAACTTCGGGTTCGCTGGCGACTTTGGTGGTAAGGCTAAGAGATACTTCCCGTTATTTGATGTTCGACGAAAATTTTCAACTTGCCGGATGGAAAAACTTCAGCAACGGCGAAACAAAAATAAGCCGTGTGGATAAATTTGACAATTCGATTCCCTATGCATTTAGCGGAATTCAGATCGTTCAACCCGAAATATTCA
>JAUYTA010000203.1 GCA_030695265.1 Bacteroidota bacterium | reverse complement strand
GGTGTTTATACGTAAGCCACCATGAAAGCTTTAGGTGACTATTGCGGCGGGGTTCCACCTCTTCCCATTCCGAACAGAGAAGTTAAGACCGCCAGCGCCGATGGTACTGCAATTATTGTGGGAGAGTAGGTCGTCGCCATTGTTTTGAAACTCCATTCCTTTACTGGGATGGAGTTTTTTTATGTCCTTTATTTTTCAATATCACCGTTCGCTAAAGAAAAACGGCAAATTCCACCTGCTGGACGAGGCTAGGATCAAAACTTTGAATGTGAATTTTGTTGCCCGGACGGATGAGGATACTTTTAATCTCCGGTAATATACGACTTGTTTATCGTTTGATCCAGTTTTCAAGTTTTATATTCGAAATCCGTTCAAATTCTTTGGTGTTTTCTGTCACCATGATTAAATCTTTTTCTATGGCAGTGCTACCTATCAAAAGGTCAAAGTCACTAATCATTGTACCTGATTTTCTTAAACGAACTTTTTCAACTCCATAGGTTCTTAATGAGTCATAAATGGGTAGAATTGTTATCTGTTTTAAAAAAAAATTGTTCGATAATATCGTGATTTTTTTGAGGGTTCAAACTATTTTCTGCACCAAATACAAGTTCAGCAAGAGTGATTTCAGAAATAGCGCAATTATTTATTCCAATATTTTCAAGTTTCTCAATCAGTTTATACTTCCCTCTGAAAAAATGAATACAAATATTTGTGTCGAGTAAGTACTTCATAATTATAGCATTCGCTTCTTAGTGGTGGTGTGTAACTTACATGTTCTATTTTGGCTTCGTGGATTTCTACTTGGTTTCAATTCCTGTTGGTCGATTCATTGGTGTTTGCTACTATCTTCAAACATAGTCTCAGAATTAAAATTTAGCAATATTTCTTTTTTCAACTCGTGAATCCTGAATCTCTTTAATTATTTCGGATGAATCTCGGGTATCCTCCCATGCGCCAAATAAACTACTCAGATTAAATTTTGGTTCTTCCTTTATCTCAATAGACTCTGTAAGCTTGATAATCATTTTCTTTTTAGAATCGTTATCAATTTGGCTAAGAAATCCAAAAAACTTATCTATCGTTTTGTTTGTAAGTACTAAGCTCATAATGTTTATTTTTTGTAAAGATACTGATTTTCTATTATCTATATCATGCCTAAAAGTTTATGCGTGGTGCAGTATGCCTGAATTACTTCAAAGCGCGAGAACTGGATGGGTTTTGGTGTTATTTACGTAAGCATAAGCCATAAAAGCTTTAGGTGACTAATGCGGTGGGGTTCCACCTCTTCCCATTCCGAACAGAGAAGTTAAGACCGTCAGCGCCGATTGTACTGTCCGCCAGCGTTCGACTGAGCTCACGCCGAACGCTGGCGGATGGGAGAGTAAGTCGTCGCTTCCGTCAGCTGACGGATTGAAACTTCATTCCTTTACTGGGATAGAGTTTTTTTATGTTCTGAATCTGCCTGAATCGCTGCCTGATCGACAGGTATAATTTTTCCGAAAATGGAAATTTTTCTTTTTTAGTGTTTTTACTACGATTTATCTCAAGCGGCACAATGGACTTACCGTATGCCTTGAAGTCAGGTGAACCGAAAACCGGTCGGATAAGGATTTAAAACAATCGGCAGCTAATTCAGGACGGTTATTTTCTCCGGAGAGGTGACTGAGGAACACATGAACCAATTCGGGCCCTGCATGATCACGAATCAACTCAAATGCCTGGTCGTTCGATAAATGCCCAACTGCAGAAGCAACTCTTCTTTTCAGATGATATGGATAGGATCCATCCCAAAGCATTCTTTCGTCATAATTGGTTTCGATAAACAGTGCATGGCATTTTCGCAGGTGATGGATTACTTTTTGACAGGGTTCGCCAATGTCAGTAAAAACACCAATGTGCCAATCATCGTGTTCTATCCTGAATGAGCAGGGTTCTGCTGCATCGTGATTCTTCAGGAAAGGATGAATGGTAATTGAAGCCACTTTTAACGCTTTATCAGGAATGAAGATTTGAACCAATTCCGGCCGGTCGGCAATATTCATTGAATCAAAAGTTCCCTGGCTAAACCATGCCGGAATTCCCAAACGCTTGCTCAAAACCCTTACTGCATGAATGTGATCGCTGTGTTCGTGCGATATGAATATTCCCCGAACTTTTGATGCCTGCAATCCGGCTTCTTCCATGCGCAACAATATTTTTTTTGTGGAAATGCCTGCATCCACAAGCACTGCATCCTTCTCGTTGCCGATATAATAGCAATTTCCATTGCTTCCCGAAGCCAAAGCACAAATTTCAATCATTATAATGGTTTAATGTTCAAGTTAAAAATTGGGGAAAAGC
>JAUYTA010000890.1 GCA_030695265.1 Bacteroidota bacterium | reverse complement strand
TTCTTAAATTACATGTTCCGCAGTGGGGCTATATCGAATGCGAAATTTTCAGTTCGTCGCTAATTAACCCAAATCCCTGAATTATTTAAGACTAAAAACTCAAAAAAATCTCTTCCGGAATCATCTGAAATTCTGAATCGGGATAATCAAATAAGCTTCAATTTTTAAGTACGTAGCTGGGTTTAATATTTTAATTTACAGTATTTTATCTCTATTTATTCTTCTTTTTTGTCATCTTTTTTATTAGCCAAATATCCTATTTTATTTCGATGTTTTGAATTTTGTTTTTTGTCGATATGCAGTTCTGCCAGGGATTGATTGATAAGTTCAATTTGCAAACGGGTATCTTCATTAATATCATTATAATCAGTAAAAACTTCTTCGATATAGTCTTTTAGTTGTTTCATCTCTGTTTGAAGTTCAGCCAAACCGGTATTGGGATTTGCAACCAACGATTGACGTATTGTAACAAAAATGCGCATAATACCTCTGTTGATTTCGATTGCAGTTTTTGAATTCAACACGCTACTAAGCATTGATACGCCAAGCTCTGTGAAAGCAAAAGGGGTATATTTAATATTGTAACCTCTGGTTTTGTTCAAGGTCGCAAATTGCGTCCTTGAAAGTATTTCAATTTCATCCTTAGTTAATTGAAACATAAAATCGTTTCCTTCAAATCGTTCCATATTACGACGTACAGCCTCTTTGAGCCTTTTTGTTTCAGTGCCGTAGAGTTCTGCCAAATCAAAATCAAGCATCACTCGTTGTCCTCGTATCTCGTAAATTTTATTTTGAATAATTTGTAATTCCATCTGGATCGTTCCTATTTCATTCAGGTTTCGGCCTCGCGAACAATTGTAAAATGGCTATGTTAGAATTTTAAAATATGTTGTAAATCTTAATGTTGTCTGTTTTTATTCCTCTATCTTTTCTTTCGTAGTATAATACTTTCGGATCTAAATCAACCTCATTTTCCCATTCAATACTGTCGAAACTAACTCTTACCGTTTTAAATTTTGAAATATCCCGAAGCTCACGAAAAATACCTAATCCTAAATAGGGATTCATATCAAATTGTCGTTTCTCTCCATTTTCGAAGCTGAGAACAAGTTGATAATTTGCCGCTGGTTGTACATTTATAATGAATTGGTAAATTATAATTTACTTTAAAAGTTCAATGCAATTCCATTGATAAGGTTGGCATATCCTTTATTTTAAACTTTCTCCTGTCAATACTCTGTAAAATTAGGAAAAAGGTTTGCTTTGGCAAGGATGATTTTCAGTTGAAAAATTATAGCTTACTTTTTGGGGACTGATGATGCGACTTCAAGTCCCTCCAGTTTTTGTTATGAAAAATTGTTAAAACCTAAACTTTTCCTTCACTTTTGGTTCTCTTTCCGTCCACTCTACCGTTGCACATTCGGTGTAAAAGTCGTGTTCGAAAAACAGTATGTAATTCTTTTCTGCCGCTTCTTTCAGGAAAGCTTCTTTTTCTTCCATCGCAGTTACCGGATACAAATCGTAAGCTGCAAGCCAAACAATCTGTATATTGGCTGTTGTGGGAATCAGATCAGACATGTAAACGTAGGTTTTTTCTCCGGAATCGATGAACGGAATCATCTGTCCGGGCGTGTGTCCGTCGAACATTCGGACTGAAATTCCGGGAAACAATTCGCTTTCATCTTCAACTAATTGCATGTTGCCTTCCGCCTTCAGGAAATCAAGTATTTCAGGATAATAAGCCGCGCGCTCACGGATATTCGAGATTTTTGAATGTTCCCATTGGCGTTTGCTACACCAGTGCGTGGCATTCGGAAACTGAAGTTTTAACTGTCCGTTTTCGTTGATTACCGCACCGTTGCAATGATCCCAATGCAGGTGGGTAAACAGCACATCGGTGATATCTTCAGGTGAATAGCCTTTTTCGGCAAGTGATTTTGCAATGGAGTCGGTTTCTTCATGGCCGTTGTTTCGCTGTACTTTTTCAGGATAATGGTTCCCAACTCCTGCTTCAATCAGGATTTTTCGTTCGCCCAAATCAACCAGCAAACAGCGCAATGTCAATTTTGTGATGTTGTTTTCATCGGCAGGATAAACCTTGCTCCACATCGTTTTCGGGATCACGCTAAACAGCGAACCTCCGTCGCAGCTAAAGTTTCCGGCATGTATAGTATGTAATTGCATGTTTCAGATGTTTGAAATTCCCGGCTAAAATACGAAAAATGGTTGGTGTTGAATCGCGGATAATAAATGAATAATACAAATAACCCTAACTATGTGCCAATATTTGACGAAAATTACCCTAACTTTGTGATGTTATTTTGCTGGAATTGCCCTAACTTTGTGACATGTTTAATCGACGCATCATAGAAGAACTTGATAAATGGCTTGCTCAGCCAATTCGTAAGCCATTGGTTTTAAGAGGAGCCAGGCAGGTTGGGAAAACCACCTTGGTTGAACAATTTGCCAGTCGGTTTGAGCAATACATTTACCTGAACTTAGAACTGCCCGAAGACCGGCAGCCTTTTGAACAATTCACCTCTGTCGAAGCTTTGGTTCAGGCTTTGTTTTTTATCAAAAATTGTTCGCTGGAACAAAAAAAACAAACCTTGATTTTTATCGATGAAATTCAGGAAGTGCCTGAGGCACTAAATATTTTGAGGTATTTTTTTGAGCAAGAACCTGACTTGCCTGTGATTGCAGCCGGAAGTATGCTGGAAACGCTATTCGACAAAAACATCAGTTTCCCGGTTGGTCGGGTGGAATATAAAGTGATCCGACCGGTTTCATTTGCTGAATTTCTGGATGCAATGGGCGAAAACGCTGCATTAACCCAACTCGAAAAAGTTCCTGTTGCAAAATTTGCCCATACAAAATTGTTGCAGTTATTTCACACCTATGCGCTTATAGGCGGGATGCCCGAAATTGTGAAAAGTTATATCGTGAATAAGGATCTTAAAGCACTCTCGCCCATATATGATTCATTGATTGCTTCTTATCTTGAAGATGTGGAAAAATATGCATCTTCTGATTCACAAATTCAGCATATTCGTCATGCTATTTCTTCTTCATTTGCGGCAGCAGGGAAACGAATAAAGTTTGAAGGTTTTGGAAATTCAGGCTATAGGTCGCGCGATATGAGCGAAGCTCTTCGTATTTTGGAAAAAGCGCTTTTGATTCAATTGATATTCCCATGCACTTCGGCAATTTTGCCATTAATGCCCGACATTAAGAAGTCGCCCAGATTGCAGGTTCTTGACACTGGCCTGATTAATTATTTGGTGGGCATTCAAAAGGAACTTTTAGGGACGAAAGATTTAAATTCCGTTTATCAGGGAACAATCATTGAACACCTTGTTGGGCAAGAATTGCTTTCGATGCAAAATCTGGCCTTGAGTGCGCTTCATTTTTGGGTGCGAGAGAAAAAATCATCCAACGCAGAAGTGGATTATATTTTCCCTTTTGAAGGTAAACTGATTCCGGTTGAGGTAAAATCAGGAAAAGAAGGAACACTGAGATCTTTGCATCAATATATGGATGTAGCTCCTCACTCATTTGCAATTCGTTTCTATTCAGGAGAATTGAGTATCACAGAAGCTAAAACTTCATCAGGAAAGATTTACCAATTGCTTAACTTACCTTATTATCTTGGAACGCAGCTTGAAAAATATCTGGATTGGTTTATAAATTCTGACCACAATTAGTATTTTTTCTGCGCCACCGAGTCTGTCAAAAAATCCATCACGAACTGAACCACCCCGAAATAATCCTCAATGCCTTTTTCAATTTTGTTGGTTTTAAGATATACATCATTCACTTTTCCTGCCGCTTTGTCTATTTTTTCATTTCGCATGCTTTCCCAGTGTTTCTGCACTTTCCGGATATCATCGATTACCGGTTTATTGATTTGCCGCACCAGATCGGGGAAACTGTGCAGATGTTTCGATTGTGACAGAAAATAGTTCACCATACTGATATTGGCTGAGTATTGAAGATGCTTCGAATCACTTTGCGCACAAACCAGCCAACCGTAAAAATTGGCTTCGGCTTCGCTGGTAATGCCAAACTGGTGAGCAAATTCGTGTGCCAAAACCTGCGGATATTCTATCATCAGCAAACTGTCGTTCAGATGTACTTCGCTGAAGAAAGGTCCGTAATAACCGGCAATCGAAGCTTTTGCGAAGAAATTGCTTAAAGTGATCGGTTTGGGAACGCGTTTCCCCTGCGGATATCTCACCTTCAGGAAAGAAGCGTTCTTTTTGTAAGAAGCTTCAACCAACGAATCAATGGTTGAAAAACTTACATTTTCGTAAGTGCAATACGAAGCATTTGTTTTTGCGATCAGTTGTTCGAAAACCTTTACAAACTGAACCGTATCGGGTTTCGATTTGGTGATGGAAAGTCGCTCATTGATACCTGTCCGGTAATAATTGAAACCCCAGAGCCAGTAAAAAAGTACGTAACAGACTGCCAAAGTTTGTAAAACCATCAGGAGAAAACGACCAAATTGTATTTTCCTGAAAATGACTAATATGACAAGTACCGCCAGAAAAAGTGCCAGCAATCCGTAAAATGCATCGTCCAACGAAAACGAAACCCATTTGTTTACGAACGACAAAAGAAACGCAACTATCGGATAGAACGTTTGTGAATATACGGTTTCGGTAACTCCGGGTTACCGTGAAAAAAGTTCTGTTAAGCCAAATGTTGCCAATGCCAGCCAGATTGGTAGTGCTGCCCAGCCAAAAAATAGTATGCGGAATTTATTTTGAGCCATGTTTTCAATAGAAATTAAATTGCGAAGATCAGTAATTTTTAGGTCTTTCAACAATTTAGGCATAGATTTGGCGTTCAATCATCCATGTATAGACAGAAAATGTATTTAAAGATCACCCTCCTGGCAGCATTAGTATCCTTGGCCGGTTTTACAAACGCACAGCCTTATAATAATGATATTGATGTTATTGTTGGTGTTTCGGTTCCGGGAATTTACCATGCCGGAATTGGGTTGCACTACATACCCAGCGCCCGGTTAGGTTTAAGTTTTGGGTCTGATTTTAAGAACGATGAAAATGGAACATTGTACGAGTTGGCTTTAATCCATTCTATTTATTTTGGAAAGCCTGATCGTAAAATACGCAAAAAATTATGGGCAGTAAACACAGGTATTTCGTTTTTAGTTGAGCAAAGCATCCACGAAAAATCAACTGCGGCCTACTTCGATTTTTACTTTATACGAAAGATTCCTATTACAAGTAAAATATTTATTCAGCCGGAATTAGGTGCTTCCTACTTTCTTTTTGAACATTTAGTGGATGAAGCTGAGATTGTTACAAAGGGAATCAGAACCAAGATTATTCCTAAAATAGGACTAAGCCTGGTTTTTAAAATTTGAACAATCATTCTTGAGTCCACTCCGAAAAGTCATCCGATGAATATTTCTGACGGAGCGAAAACTGGTTGCTTGTTTGGAATTGCACACCTTCAGTTCGCTAAAAAAGGAATTTCTTCCGCAGTATAAAAACAGCATGGACGCCGCCGATTTGGCCATTGTGTATTTTAACCCGCACACCATCGAGCACAAAAAGCTGGAACCCATCACAGAACAGCAGGTGGCCGAAGCTTTCGATTCGCCTGGGTTGATGGTTTTGACCGATTCGGATGAACTTTTCGCTTTCCTGAAAACTCAAAACTGGCAAAACTCCGACTTACTGCTTATGACTTCGGGAAACTTTTCAGGAAAGAATTTGAAGGAGCTGGCCGGGGAGTTGGTTAAGTTTTGCTAAACTTAATTGAGAGAATACGGGATCACAGCCTCATCAGGCGAAACAACAAACCATTGGTTGCTTTTTAGTTCATGTTTGAGGATGTATATACTTTTGCCTGCTGT
>JAUYTA010000867.1 GCA_030695265.1 Bacteroidota bacterium | reverse complement strand
TAGAGCTCGAATACATCAATTACGAGTTGGATAAATCGGATGTGGGGAAAGAAATGATGGCTACCCTTGATAAATTAATTTCCTTGTTGGTGGAGTTCCCGGACCTCGAAATCAGGATTGAATCGCACACCGACTCACGGGGAAGCGATGAATACAACATGTTGCTTTCAAAGAAAAGGGCACGTGCAGCTTTCGATTATGTTGTTTCTAAAGGAATCGACCCCAATCGGTTGCTTTATCAGGGATATGGAGAAACACGATTGCTCAACAATTGCGGGAACGGTGTTCCCTGTGCCGAAGAACAGCATGAAGTTAACCGCCGTTCGATCGTAAAAGTGGTGCGCAAAGGAACCTATCAGGAAAAACGCGACCAAAAAAACATTTTCTATTTTTAGCCAAGTGTTAACTCGATTTTGTCGAGTCCCAGTCACCCCGAATTCATTTCGGGGTCCCATCATAGAAGGGATGCTGAAACAAGTTCAGCATGACGCTGCGTTTAGCATGAACTTTTCACCTCCCTTTCACGTTCAAATTCCGAACAATTAAAACATTAGCTATGAAATACGTTGTAACAGGTTCGCTTGGAAACATCAGCAAACCACTTGCTGAAAAATTAGTTGCTGCCGGGCATGATGTAACGGTAGTGAGCAGTAAAGCTGAAAAAGCTGCTCAGATTGAAGAAATTGGAGCCAAAGCCGCAATTGGATCGGTTGAAGACGTCGTTTTTTTGACAAAAGCATTCATTGATGCCGATGTCGTTTACACAATGGTTCCACCTTATTTTGGCGCCTCCGACTGGAAAAAGCACATCGCCGGAATTGGCGAAAATTATGCCGAAGCGATCAAAGCTTCAGGAGTAAAAAATGTGGTAAACCTGAGCAGCATGGGCGCCCACATGCCCGAAGGATGCGGACCGGTGAGCGGTTTGTACTTTGCTGAAAAGGCATTAAACGACCTGCCTGATGTGAATGTTAAACACCTCCGCCCCGGATTTTTCTATCCAAATTTTCTGGGTCAAATCGGAATGATCAAAAACATGGGCATCATGGGTGGTAATTATGGCGAAAATGCAAAACTGGTTATTGTACACCCCGAAGACATTGCCGATGTAGCTGCCGAAGAAATGCAGAATCTGTCGTTTAAGGGAAAAAGCATCCGCTACATTGCCAGCGACGAAAAAACAACCCACGAAGTTGCAGCCATATTGGGCAAAGCGATCGGGAAACCTGAGATTCCATGGGGAAACTTTAAAGATGAAGAGACGTTGGGCGGAATGTTGCAGTCCGGAATTCCCGAAGAAATCGCTAAAAATTATACTGAAATGGGAGTGGCCATGCGAAGTGGCGAAATGGATTCTGATTATCTGAAAAACAAACCGGCAGAATTGGGGAAAAGTAAACTGGAAGTTTGGTCGCGGGTGTTTGCCGCTGTTTACGAGCAATCGTAACAGAGCAAATGACATTCTTGTGGGGAAAGCAAAACAAGTCAACAATAAAACTTTAAAAACCTTACTTTTTTATTGATAGCTTAGTAACCTGGCAATAACCCCCAGAGCCCAACCTTATCTACCTTATTTTGCCTGATAAAACTTCAAGAAGTGGTCGTACTCTTGAGCAAAACTTACTCTTTTATGGTGTTCCGGCTGGTTCAAAATGTATTTATCCCGATCTTCGGGATCAATGCCTGACTTGGAAACAGAAAAAGCTGCTGCCGATTGTTGCCAGCTGAAGCTACCCATTACAAGTTTATTTTCATTGATAAACTTTTCTGAACTATCGGAAATAATAGTTGCAAGTTCGACCTCTGAAAGAGTTGGTGCTCTTGACACAAGAATGTGCATATGTTCAGGGTTGGCATAAATGGCATAGAGTTTTGATGAGTTATTTTTGACAATGCCGGTAATATATTTTTCAATCCTGATGCGGCTTTTCTCGGGGATTACTGGTTGCCTTTTTAAGGTGATGAAAACAAAATGGGTGTAAAGGTTATTGAATTCTATTTTCATAAGGTAAATAAGGTTATGGTTTCGGGGCTGATCTAAGTTACTAAGGTTTTTTGAAAGAAGTAAGGTTTTTCACTAAAAAAACATCCGTGATTTTTTGGTTTTGAAAACACTTGCCCACAAAAAAACACGTGATCCTTAGTGAGGCAACCGTTTCATACAATTCATCAGCGAACGCGAAGTGTGGTAGTTCCCTTTCCAGATATGAGATTTCATCGCCAGTTTTTCACCGGGTTCTTTGTCGATTCCGTTTGAATATTTAATTCAATTTCTTCAGCCCAAATGGAATACCCGGTTCACTTCTCACTAATTCCCTGTTAATAAACCAGAAGGGGCGCGATTTATCACTTACTTTGTACAAACCTCCGGATGGGATATCTTTAAAATCAACAAGATAACTTTCGCCATCCTGTTTTGGCAATCCGGTTGCAATTTTCTCCCATTCACCATCCCAAACAAACAGGCTATATTCCTGATCTAAGTTTTTAGACTTAATGATGTACTTAAAACTAACCAACTTATTTTTATCTGGAGTAAAGTGTTTCATGATTGAAGCATTCCTGGAAAAGAATGGATCACTTGCAGGTTTCAGCTTCATCCAATCATAGAACATTGCACAATATAGCAAACTATCGTTGACATTTTTAAAACCGACTTTCTTTCGGTCACTACTTATTTTTCCCCAATCAACCGGAACCCAGCGGTCGCGGTTATACACGCAAAGAAATGCACAGTTGTTGCCTTTAGGTGGGCTCGCCGTTAATTCGATATCCAGATCAATGGTTTTATAATACAGGTGGGTAACATCAATCGAATGCAGGTCTTCAAGTTCAGGAGGAACTTCCTGCTTGTTTGATTTATAATACATTAATCCTGAGGGCTGTGGGGCGAAAGTTTTTCGCCATATTTTCGCGGGTCTGGAATGAAACGAAAATTCGCCGGGCTGAACGTCACAAGCAACAAATGGGACCTCCATTCCATTAACTTTGGCTACTGTCCATGAATGGGCGCCATCAGTATTTCCCCATGCTGTCACATAATCGTTTGCAATTGGAATTCCAAAGCTTCGGAAAACTTTTAGTCCATAATCAGAAAGGTGAGTGCAATCACCGATTTTCATCTGATCTGTTTTTTTTGAAGTGAACTTACCTGGGTAAAGAGCCATTTGTGAATACCAACGAACATCTTTTAGCAGACGCAAATTTATTGTACAAGTAGCATCATATGCAGAAGTGCATTTCCTTGATGCCTGAAACAAGCTGTCGTAACGAACATTTAAATAAGCGTGAAAATCTTCCAGTTTTTCGCGGTCAACCCTGTAAGGCAACAGGTATTCGCAAAATTCATCAAAGGTTAGATGCTTAGCCCAAGGCTGGTTCCATAATCCAAATGCGATGTCAGTGTTGTTAATCAGAAAAGCTGATTTGACCTCCGTTATATCAGGTTTTCTGCTGATTAAAGAAAAGCTGATTTGCAGTGAATCCATAACCCGAATAGCTTCTGAACTGTTTTTATAAGCTTTCAGCGAGAATGTGGTATCTACTTGTTTCTTGCGAAAAGTTCCCCACTCTTCGCTGGCATATTCAGGCATATTTTCAGTCAGAAAAACAGTTGCCCGATATTTTAACGAATCGTTTTTGTAGTGTGCTAAAACTTTCTCCAATTCCGGGCGGTTGTTCCCGGCCTGTTGTAGCGCATATTCCAGCCGGTTTTTGATTTCCGGAGTGCTTATGGCAGTATAGCGAGTACTTCGCCAAACAATCAGGGCGATAACAACGATTAGTAAAACAGGGAGAATTAATTTATTCAGAAGTTTCATGGTTAAAACTTGTTTGATGATTTGTTATGCTGGCAACTAAAAGATTACCTTCTTATTCAGTTCTTTGAATAAAGACCCAATGGGGATCGAATTATTCTGATACCTCTCTATCAGATTGCTTTCTCTTTTTTGTTCAAGTTCATTGTACAATTTAATCAGGCGGCTACAAACAGTTATTTTATCAAAACTTGGACTTATCGATTGGAGTAACCCAACCAGCAAAATCGTATTCGGCAAAGTTTTATACCCATACCATTTGGGGGCAATCATGGCATGTTGGGTATAAAGGTTGGCGTGATTGAAAAGAGCATTTTTGTAATAATAAATGGCATCCCGTTTCTGGTTCAGTGAATGGTAATAATCGCCCAAAGCAAGCGAATAATGCGAATCACGCGGGTCTAACAAAATTGCTCGGTTCAGGTATTGTAAAAAAGTGGCGGTGTCGTTTTGAGCCAACTTTACCATTCCCTGGTAATACCACGGACGATCCAAATTGGGCAATTGTTTGCCTGCCTGCCCAAAAAGCTGCATGGCCCGAACAGTATCGCCAGTATGCAGAATAATTTTCGCCAGACGGCTTTTTATGATCGGGCTATCATCGGTTTTTGTCTTTAGTGACAAGCTATCAATCAACTCATTGAGTGTATTCCTGAACCATTCCTGATTTTTAACTTCTAAATCTTTTGCAAATTCAGAATCCAACAAGTCGGGTGATAATCGGATGGATTTCTTAAATTCGGTTAATCCCAAATCAGCAGTTCCGGTTTTATTCTGGAACAAACCTCTGCTTACATGAAACAAAGCGGTATTGGTCGACAGTTCGCAAACTTTACGAAAATGAATATCAGCACTATCTGTTTTGCCTTCGTTCAAATATAGCCAGGCCAAATTATGGCGCAACCAGGGATCGTAAGGCGAATGGGTTACGGCCATTCGGTAATATGCCAAAGAGTTTTCGTTGCTGTCCTGATGGGTGCTGTCTTTTTGCTGAATCGTATTCAGAAGAAATCCTTTATTGGCGTTTAGCAAGGGATTTCGCGGATCATAACGTATGGCTTTGTCGATGGCTTCCATTGCGTTCCGATATTCTCCCTCTTGAACTTTTCCAATAAACGTATCATTCTTTTTTGCTGCAATTTTGTATAGGACATGAAAGCTGGCCAATAATAGAAATATTAACGATAGAAAAATGGGAAGCGAATAACGGGGGAATGAATACGATTTGTTTTTTGTCTTGTCCCAATTGACGATAAAGGCTGCAAAAACAAAAAACAGCAACTGCATTTGGTCTTTTTCGAAAAAAGTAGAGAAACTGAGTTCACGAAACAAAACCGCTATAAATACTGCAAAAACGGTCAGGGCGGGCAAATTATTGGAATCTCTTTTTTTAATTAGCCTGAATAGGGTAAGTGAAAGTAAACCAATAAAAACTGCCCAGGGAATAAACCCGATAATCCCTTTCTCGACCAAAATCTGAAGGTAAGAATTGGTTGCCCTTCCTGAAACCGAAGCATCTTCATTTTGCGCCAAATAAGGATTAGCACGCATTGAAAACTGATCGTTGCCAACTCCACTTATCGGTTCTTCACGTATTATTTGGAAAGCGGCTTTCCATAATTCAACCCTTCCCGAAGTACTGCGGACTTGCGAAGTGGTACCCGACAAACCCATCGTGGTTATAAATTCTTTTCTTACGGGCAATGCCGTTAAAGCAACCATGAGAACCGTCCCGGCAAAGAAAAGCAACAATTTTTCAAACTGCACTACCCGAAAAAGCAGCCCTACCCCGAAAAAAACCAACAAACCCAGCAATACTGAAAGGTATGCCCCTCTTGAGAATGAAAACACAATGCCCATCAAAACGGCTCCCAATCCGGCAAAGAGCGCCCAAAACCAGGGGGTGTTGAAACGCGAATGCGCCAAGGCAAGCAATACGAATGAGGAAGAAAGCAAAAGAATTGTTGCCCAATCGTTCAGCAAGAATCCCAATGGGGTAAACTTACTCTTAAAGTTGACCAAATCGGTAAACCCTTCGTATTCGATATTGAACTTGAAGAAATAGAACGAACCGATGCTTAATATGGCCAACAGGATAACAAACCCGGCAAGAATGTTGGTGAACAAAACTTCCTGTTTTTCCTTCCGAAGAAAAATCCGGAGGATAAAATAAACCAGCACATTAAAAAACAAACTGAACAGATAAGTTTTGGCGTATATACCCTGATTATTAAAAAGCCCAGCAATAATTTCTAACGACAGCAAACCCAAGACAACAAAATCAAGCAAATGAGACTGTTGTTTGATCCCATTTTGAAACCTTCGCCAAAAGAATAAAATGGCCAAAAATCCTAAAATCAAACCGATTGACCCGAACCCACAAAACGACAGGATAACAAATACGGCACATAATACCGGAGCAGTATAATAACGCAAATATCTTCGTACACTGCTATCCATTGGGTATAAGCTCATGAAAGGTTAAACTATATAGGTTTTCCGATTGCATTAACTCGTCATGCCGGCCTTGTGACTGAATCTGACCGTTTTCGAGGATATAAATCCGGTCGGAGAAACGGGCAATCTTTATCCGGTGCGTTACCAGAATAATGCATGTATCTTTTTTGATTGTATTCAACAGGTTAAGCACAAAGTTCTCGGTATTGCGGTCCATCGCCGAAGTGGGTTCGTCCAAAATAAGGAACTTTGGTTTTGTCCATAAAGCGCGGGCCAGGCCAACCAATTGTTTTTGTCCGCCAGAGATGTTAATTCCTTGCTCGCCAAGCAGCGTGCCGTAATTTTGGGGAAACTCCATAAAAAACCGGTGAAACCCGGTTTGAATACAAAAATCAACGCACTGTTGCATTTCTTCGGGTGTTGCACCCAGACAAATATTTTCGATGAGCGTTCCGTTAAATAAATTAACATCCTGAGGAACAACTCCTGTTTGTTTTCTCCATACAGGAATTGAAATGTGGATAACAGGCAGCCCATTAACCGTTATTTCACCTTGCTCGGGTTCATAAAACCGTTGCAGGGTATTCAGGAAAGTAGTTTTTCCGCAACCACTTTCGCCTAGTAGCGCGATCATTTCACCTTGAAACAGTTCCAGCGAAATATCTTTCAACAGTTGTTTCCTTCCTGGAAACCGAAACGAAAGCCCTTTTACTTCGATGCACGTAATATCTTGAAGCGGTTCACTGTTTTCTTCCTCTTCCTTTTCAAATTCGGGGTGGATGGCCGAAAACTCGTACATGCGGTCGAAAGCGACTCTTGCGCCCTGTAAGCTGATGTTGGCAAAGGCCAGACTCACAATTGCCGGGAAAATACTACTGCTAATGCCTAAAACGGCCATCAGTTCACCAATGGTTAGGTTTCCGGTAATAATCATCCACGAACCCAATGACACCAAGGTGATGGTGAGAAAGACCGAGGCTATTTCGGCAACCAGTTGAAGCGAAATGCCCACCGTCCCTAAATTGAATATTTTTTCCTGAAAATGTCCGTAAATAAGTTGATTAAGCGTGGCAAATTCTTTCTCTTTATGACTGCCTTTTATGGTGTCGATCCCCTGCATGGAATTCACATAATTACTCGATTTGTGCGAATTGGCTGCCATTACTTCCTGCTGTCCATTAACAATGCGTCGGTTATATCGCCACGAAATCAATCCGAAAACAGGCAGTGAAAACAACGATAAAGCTCCAAGTGTCGGTGAATAAATAAACAATATGATTTCGCCGGTTATAACCAGCAGAAAGTTCTTGAGCAATTCGCCGACAACTCCGGCAATGGTTGACTGGATGCGCGAAGTATCGTTCATGCGCTCCACCAGTTCGCCAATACGGCGGTTGTCGAAAAACGATTTGGGCAGGTATAGCAAACTCTCGAAGAAACGGCCAATCAAACGGTTGTTAAAATCTTTACCTTGCCTGATTCCCAAAAAGCCGGCGATGTAACCGATACCGCCACGGGCAATGAGTAGAATGCAGACCAGTACTAAGCTTACAACCAGTTTTTTGGTGTTTTTGGAGGGTAAAATATCGTCGATCAGTTTTTGCGAGAAAACAGCCATAACCATACCCAATATGGCGATAACCAGGCTAAGCGCAAAAATAGAAGCTAACAAACCGGCATCTTCCCGGATGAGTGATTGAAGCCATTTCCATTTGGCTTTATTAAGCTGCGTTACTTGTTCCATCTCGTCGGTAGGGATCAATTCCAACAAGGATTTTGATTTCCAGATTTCGGCTAGCTCAGCTTCCGAATATTCCGATATTCCCCTGCCCGGATCGCCAATCAGGTATTTGTCGTTTTCGTAACCATAACAAACCACGTAGTGCTTCAATCGATTATCGACGATTACATGCAAAATAGAGGGGTGCGTTTGTTTTTGGAGATACTCGAAATCGCTTTCATAAGCTTCTGTCTTAAAACCAATCTTTTGCGCTGCCTGGTATAAGCCCAGCAAAGTAGTTCCTTGTTTCGAGGTACCGCTTAACTCTCTCAGGCTTTCCAAGCTTTTGTACCCGCCATGGTATTTGAGTACCGACAACAAACAAGCCACCCCACAATCAGATTGGTCGAGCTGATGGGTAAAGGTTTGGTCGATTAATTTTCTGTTGAAAGTCATTAAGTGATAATGATTATTGGTTGTCTTGTTGTTCTATAACCATAAGTATCGCCTCAATTTTTGTTTCGCCTATGTATTTCTTTATCAAATTTTTGTTTTTATAAATAAATACAGAAGGGATAGTTGTTGTGCCGAAAGATCGTTTAAAAGTATTGCTTTTATCCAGCAAAAGTTCGAAATTATCAATTTCCCAAAGGTGGTTTTCGGCAGCAAAATCTTTAATCCGTTGGATTGAATTGTCCGGGGTTACCATCAATAAGTTGACATTTGCAAATTCTGATGCATGAATTCCGATTTCTCTGGCTTCGTATTGACAATGTTCACATTCCGGATGGAAATAGATGATAACAATAGGTAAAATAGGGTCGAATTCATCGATACAAATTTGTTTCCCTTCCAGAGATGCAAAACAGCAATGTTGCAGGATTTGGATTCTGTTTTCAGTTTCCTGCTTTGATTGGGAAGTTTTGAAAATAAGCACGATAAGCAAACAAATTACAATCAGAACCACGCCTCTCAAAACAAACCGCATGAGTGTTCTTCTTTGCATTAAGTAAGGTTTAAGGATATAAATACAACAAACAATACCCAAAGGAACAAGCCCAATCCGTATGATAATGCCACCATTTTTAACGCATTAAAAAAGGAACGGTTGATCACATGAGATAATAACCAGGCAAGCACGAACCAATAAAGCAGCTCAAAAACACTAATAAGAGAATAGGGATAAATTAAAAAGGAATCAACCGTCCCTTTACCAAACAATTCTAAAAGCGATAAAGGCTGAAACTGTAAATCATCAAGTACACTTACCTGCTTGAAGAGAAAAAGGATACCGAGCTTGGTTAAGGCAGCTATTACAAAAACAAAATCGGACACAAGAGCAATTTTAAACAAATCATTATACTTAATATTAAAATTACCGAGAAAACAGCCAATATAGATACATAATGCAGCAAAACAAATACGGATCATAATCACAACCGACGTCGTAATATATCCTATCCACTGCCATTTCATCGTTAGCTCAATAACCTTTGCAATCCGATCTGCAGCTAATTTTTCTCCGAATGATTGGTAATACAAACCTTCCGTTAGGAAGAAATCGTTAATGGTAAATGTTGTTAATACAGTAATTCCTGTTAGTAAAAGAAAAATTTTCCATCCATTCCATCTAATAAAGTACTCATATTTTAGCATAAAACTAGGCATATGTAATTTTTGCAACTAATTACCCAGTCAAAGAAGCACGGGGAATTAGTTTCTAAAGCGAAAAATGTATGTTTAAATAGCATTTATGATTGTCTTAAAAAATATAATTAAACTTGGCAAAATGTCGAAATCCAACATTCAGGATTCAAAATTTGTCAAGTGGCTATAGTTTAAGTATCTGTATGACATATAGATATAACCTTTACTATTTAGACAGAATCAAAAGTAGAGCGTTACTACTCGATAAAAATCTTTACTTCATCTTTATCTTCATGTCTAATGTCAGAAAAGTATATGTACCTTCAATATCGTAGATGTAAGCTTTGTTGAATATGAACCGAAAAATCAGCCATTCTTGCATCTGTCAACTTTTGACTGTTATATTATTGCATGCATTATGTCGTTTTGATTTTAAAAGCAAAAAAATCATTCTTCTTGATCACAAAGAAATATAGATGAATAAAACTGTTTATAGCCAAACACATCCAAAAAAGACGTAACATTGAAGAAAAAGAATAGCTCAGAATCAAAGTTAAAGTCATTATTAAATTAGATATAATAATCAGACTATTTGACAGTCGTCCTTTTATGATAATTTCCATGGCCTCTCCATGTTTTAAGTCAAATTTTAGGGACTTGGACCTCAAACTACCAGAACTTGCATTAATGTTGTGTAATCCTAATTCTAACTCAATATTGATCTCCTGGTTAACTTTTAATATAAACTCTTTATTGTCAACTCTAACCTTTATTACTCTTAAAATATTGACAATATCATAATTTCTTTTTAACTTTAATCTGTGTCCCATATAGTATATTATAAAGAGGATACTCTTAGAGGAATTAAGTCTCAATAAGATTTAATTCAGAAAATTGAACGACTAAGAACTCTCAGAGCATCCTCCATGATTTTGATTTCCTAATCAATTTCCGATCCCATTTTGTACGCACAACCTAATCCCAATGCAAGACAAGCTACGCTTCCAACTACACCAAATGCCCATAGTGGGGTGTAAGATAGTACAAAGAAACCTACACACATCCATTGTGAAGCAACGGCATCGGCTGGATCGTTACAACCACTAGCTGCGATAGCTTCCATTTGACTAATTTTCAATTTTTTCATTTCAGTTTTCATTTTTGAAATATTATTTGTTACTTAATACCCCTTTTCCCCCAGCCAACCATTAATTTTGGCCATGAGGTTCATCCCCCAGGTTTGGCCTATTTGCATGGCTTCGCGACCGATGATCGGGGTTGTAATAGCAAGCTTTTTGCCAATGGGGCTTTCGTAAAAGCTGATCATTTCTTTCACGTCCTCATGGGTAAAATGCTTCTGGTAGAGTGGTACCAATTGCTTGGTAAGTTCGAGTACTTCTTTATCGAATACCTCATTTTTGAGATTGACCCAAATAGAGTCAGGCACTCCCGGCTTCATCATCTGAATCTGACCTTTCATTTGGTCGTACACCATGTCGTAGGTACTGGTAGAGCCGCTTATTTGCAAAAACTTTTCAAGGTCTTTGTCGTAATCGCCTGTTTGGGCTTTCGCGCAATAGGCACCTAACAAAAAACCTAACAACATGATCATTCCAATTATACTTTTCATACGAAAATAATTTGTTTTTAATTGCCGTATGGAACTCACATGTTAGCATTTTCATCGGTGTTTGTGTTTCCTGCAAACATGTTCGTTTCATCCGCGTATTATTAATTGCAATTTGATGGGTGCAAGATAAATTGTTACAGTGCAAAAAGTCTGCACTGTAACATTTTTTATGCTATTTTTTATCATGTTTTTCTTCAAAATAATACGTTTTACGTACACGACAGAATTTGATACACTGGTTCTCGTTTTCGAGCAAATCGAAATAATTAAAGAGAGTACGGCGTGAAAAACTCAGGCGGTTGGCCAGCTCTTCAGCCGTGCCGGTTTTTTCCGACTCAATAAGTCGTTGTAATGTTTCACGTTTCTCTAAAAAATCGGTGTAGCTCATAGTATTTGCTTCTTGTGAGATCTGACAGGTTTTCAAAACCTGTCAGGTCTGTTTATTTATTTCCAATCAACAGGTTTTAATCGGTCTCCCATTGCAATCCCTTTTTTGATTTCGGTTTTTGTACCATCCGATAGACCCGGTTCTACGAGACGTTTCTCTTGTTCCCCGGTTTGGGTAACGATCACTACAAAAACTGAATCGTTGCTGTAATGCAGGTATTTCTCATCAAGACACAGCACGCTGTCGGTTTTTTCGGTCACGAGTTCGGCTACCACTGTAAGCCCTGTTTTAACTTGCAGCGAATCGAGCGGGAAATCGACACTGGCCTCGAAATCGAATTTCACGGGTTCCTGTCCGGTTTTTGCCTGTGGCGCTACACGCAATACCCGCCCGTTACAATGCAAATTGTTAAAAGCCCCAATCAATAGCGTAAGTGGCATCCCTGGTTTGATCTTGTTTATTTCGTATTCGCTCAGTTGTCCTTTAAACAGCAAGTGGTTCATGTTGGCCACTTTGGCAATGGTGGTTCCCTCGTTGTAGGCGTTGCGTTTGGTAATCGACTGCCCTTCTTTTACTGGCAAATCAATCACAATGCCATCGCTGGTTGAAACTATCAGGTTATCCTGGGTACGGTCTTTTTCCAAATATCCTTCGAGCAATAAACGCAGTTTTTTTTGAGCGGCTTTCATCTCCAGTTCGGTAATTTCCATTTTGCCTTTCGTTTGCTCCAAATCCGATTTGGAGATGCCGCCTTTTACTTCAAGCCCTATTTTTCGTTCGTAGTTCTTTTTCTCCAACTCAAACTGAATTTCGGTGGTTTGCAATTGTTTTCGGGCATTTTCAAGTTCTTCAGGTTCAGGAGCTGGTTTCACACGTGCTATGGGAGTTCCTGTTTGTACGGAATCGCCTACATCTATAAACAATCGATCGATAATGCCCGATATGCTCGATTTTACCTCTATTTCCTGTGCGGACACCAATTTCCCGGCCAGTTTACTTTTCACCACAATCACATCTTTAACAGGTTTCCCGAGTAAGATTTCTGGTATCGTTTTGTCCCGGGTTTGTTGCCGCCAAACAATCAGGCCAATTACTGTGAACAGTAATAGCGCCAATACAATATTTGATAAGTTTCTTCGAATCATGTCTCTATTTTTTTTTATTCGGTACGCATGGCTTCTATGGGTTGTATCTCTGCTGCACGTTGGGCAGGAATAAAACCGGCGATAAGCCCAGAAATAATTAAAATAAAAAGCGCCCCGGCAACCGTGCCCCAGTTGATACTGGTTTCTTTGATCAAGAAATCGCTGTCAACTAATTTTTGCAAGCCATATCCGACTAACGATAAAATCCCGGTACCCAGAATTACCCCTACAATACCTGCCATCACGGTTATTGCCGCAGATTCGGTTAATACCATTACAAGAATATGTTTTCGTTTAGCGCCAACAGCTTTTCGGATACCGATTTCGCGGGTTCGTTCGTTCACAATCACAAACATGATATTGCTTACCCCGACCATCCCGCTCAACAGCAAACAAATGCCTATAAACCAAAGGAATATATTCAAGCCAGTAAAAAGTTTCTGAAATGATTTAACCTGCTGGTCGAAGTTGAACACATACAAGGCATTGGTATCATTCGGATCAAAATCCAATAACCGACTCAGGTAATGTTTGATATGGTTTTCGGCTTTAGCACTACTACAATGCTTCTGCAAGGTGAAGCCAAATACATTGAACTTATTTTTGATAGTTAAACAGGAAGTTGCAGAATGAAAAGGAATAAACACCGAGTTCTGATCGGCCTGACTGAAAATAGTTCCTCCCTTAAGTATTCCAACAACACGAAAGAAAGAATCGCCGATTTGCAGCTCCTGCCCAATTGCTGGTTTATTACCAAATGCCTGGCTTTTCACCTGATTGCCAATAACCGCGACCTGAGCGTTTTGCCGTTCATCTTCCGGAGTAAACAATCGCCCTTCGGTTGTTTTTAAGATTTTAATCTGGAAATAAGCCGGAAGTACAGCGTTTATCTGGGCATTGACAATATTTTCGCGATATAAAATCCTTTCGGCGACCGGTACATCAGGACTGATGTATTCAATTGCGTTGGGGTAATTATTTTTCAGTTGGGTCAATAAATTTGGAGTAAAAACAATTGCTTTCGAGTATTTATTATTGGCTTGTTCTGCCGTTGAATAGCCTCCATATACCCACATACTGTTTTGTGCGAAACCATTTAATAATTGGAGAACTCCTTTTTCAAGCCCTCCGCTGGCACCCAGCAACAATACTAGAATAAAAATACCCCAAGCTACGCCAAATCCGGTTAAGAATGTCCTCAGCTTCTGGTGAGTTACAGAGTAAAGAATATCGATAAAAAGGTTTTTAATCATAGCAATGCAAAACACGTTAGGGTTCTGTACGCCCTGCATTTATATAAATCCTAAACCCCACTCACTTCTTAATCAAGACAAAATCTATTGTCTCAAAGAAAACTCTCCACACCCAATTTAGATTTTGTTTCAGGCAGGCACATCAAATAATATCACATATACGTTGCGAACATATAGGATATTATACGAAAATCAAAACCGAAAATTCGCCCCCCCCGTTATGATTAGTTGTATTTAATTGACATTCAGTAGTTAATAATAAATTTTGCACAAAATGTTTTTAAACATAGAGCGAGGAGGGTTACCTTTTTTTATGCGAATTAATTTACCTGGATAATCAATTCATTTGCATTAAGTAATAAGCATAAACTCTGATTATCAATTGTTTTTACTTGCGGTTGTCTTACTCAACCTTGCTATACAGTTCATCAGCGAGCGCGAAGTATGGTAGTTGCATTTCCATATTTGAGATTTCATAGAAAGCTTTTCGTTGGGTTCTTTGTCGATACCGTTTGAATACCAGTCGCCGTGCTCGTGGTCTATCAGGTAAGTATCGATATACTCCCACTGTTTCAGGAACAATAATTTGTAATTGTGCGGATCGTTGGGAAACAGTTCAGCCATCATCAGCAATGAATTCAATCCCTCTGCCTGCGCCCACCAGTTTTTGGTATCTTTAATAATGGTTACTGTATCCTGATCCTTGAAATAATAACCGGCTTCGTAGAAACCTCCGATCGTTTTATCCCAGCCGTTTTCGATGGAATGATCGACCATCTTTTTTGCTTTTCGAAGGGTCAAAGTATCATTTTCCAGACCCAAAATTTCAGAAGCTTCGAGCATCAGGAAAGCGGTTTCGACATCGTGCCCAAACGAAATATGATCGTGGTACCAGTTCTTTTTCCTGACATTCTCAGCCGAATCGCGGTACGAAACCGGCGACAAATCCTGATTCAGGAACAATTGCAGATAACCTTTCGGATGGGTAATTTGGTCGCGCACCAGTGCCAGCATCATTAGCAAACGCTCTTTTAGAATGGGATCGGGCCAAACACGGCACAATTCTGTAAATGCTTCGAGCAAATGAATGGAACCGTTCTGATCTTTTGGCGGTATCCCGTTAAATCCACCTTTCAAAGCTGTTCCATCGGCTTCCAGAAACTGAAAATAACCGCCATATTCAGGATCGTAACTGTGCTGATCGAGCCATAAAAAAGCTTTTTTTGCAAGTTCAAGCGCTGAAGTATCATTTGTTTGGCGAACGTATGCAGCCAATCCATAAATGGCAAATGCATTTCCGTAGGCCTCTTTGATGATCCGGTCAGCTTTTCCCGATTTCACCACATTTCCCTGCTGATCGACGAGGTTGAAAAACCCTCCGAACTTTGAATCCCACATTTTATCTTTCAGGAATTGAACACCGTGGCTGGCCAATTTCAGGAAATAATCTTTTTTCTCCGGATAAAATTCAGCCACCGTCGAGCAGGTCCAAACATGGCGCGATTGGGTCACAATCATTTTGTTCTGCGAACCTTTCATCTCCCATTTGTAATCGAAATCGCTCAGAAAACCGCCGTAAACACTGTCGATGGTGCGCGGATACCAAACATCCAGAATTCCTTTGTTCAGGGCTTCTGATAATTCGTTGAATACTTTTTTGTCGTCCGGGTTCATTTTTTTCTCCTGAACCGAGCAGGAAGAAAACAGCTGTAAAAGCAGTAGAAAGAAGGGTAGAAATTTTGTGGTCATTGGGTTGTCTGTAAGGTTGGTTTATAGGTTCTAGAAATCGAGGC